>JAFNZB010000209.1 GCA_017383055.1 Burkholderiaceae bacterium
GAACGCTTTCAATAATTGCCTATGAGAAGCCTTTTTAGGCCACCGCTTACAGCCATCAAAGAAAAATTACATGTAATGTATCTGGCCTTTATGTGGCACGGCGGTGATCTAACTAATTCATAGTGGGCGACAAGATTTGGAAAGATTTTTGTCAAAGTAGCCCTGACAGATTACTGATATTGGCCTCTCGTCATAGATGATGAGAAAGTGTTCCAAGAAATAGTTTCGTACAAGTTACCCACCGATGGGCTAGCTACAGCCCATTTTAGGATGAGCGCTAACACCCATCCGTGGATAACTTGTTCTCTGAAAAAATAAACCCGCTTGGAAATTTGTTAATTAATCCTTGACATTGCGGAGTGATCCACAGATTTTTCATCCGTAAAAAATTTAGCCTCGCTGTGGCCCTTCGTCACCAAAAATGGCAACCCAAAGAGCCTTAACTGCCGCAATTTCGTCGGCTACCATCGCGAAGTCCACGCGAGCCGGAATGTCACCGCGCTCCAAGCGAATCGTCCGTTGGATTGCACGATAGCGACGATAGGCAGCAGCGGCGCGTTCTGCTACCGCAGGCTCAATCAAACCGGCATCGGCAGCCATGCTCAAAAGACGAATGTTGCCGAAATTATTGATCAACTCCGGATGTTCATGCGAATAGGCCAATACCAAAGCTTGCACCGCGAATTCCACGTCGACCATTCCGCCACGATCGTGTTTCAAATCAAATAGACGTGTAGGATTGCCATGACCTTCGAGCATCTTTTGGCGCATATCCACCACATTCGTAAAGACTTCCTCTTTAATACGTGGCAAGCAAAGAATCTCTGCACGTTCTCGTTCAAACGCCTCACCGATCTCTCGATCGCCGGCACAGAAGCGAGCTCGCGTTAAGGCTTGGTGCTCCCATGGCCACGCGCCCGTGCCGTCTTCATTGCGTTGATAGCGCTTGAACATATCCAAGGAAGACACGACCAACCCGTTTTCACCGTTGGGACGCAATCGAAGATCCACATCAAAGAGAATCCCGGAAGAGGTTTGAACCGTCAACCAACTCATCATTCGACGAACCAAGCGCGTGTAGTTTTTCGATGCGCTCATGTCTTCGTCATCAAAAAGATAGATCAAGTCCAAATCAGACGAATAACCCAATTCTTTGCCACCTAACTTCCCATAGGCAACGACGGCAAACCTCGGCACATCGCGATGACGAGAACCGATCGTCTGCCATGCCAACGTGATCACGATCTCGATCACGGCATCGGCCAAAGCCGAGAGTTGATCGGCGAGTCGTTCCACCGTCAAACGACCTTCAAGATCGGCAACCAACAAACGGAACACCGCCCCGTGATGAGAGTCGCGGATGATGTTCATTTGGGACTCTTGGTCACCGTCCACCGCTTGCAAAGCCTTCCAGACATCATCCTTCCAACCGCTCCAATCAACGACCGTGTCGTTGTCGATTACGATGCTTCGTTCATCGACCAACTCGTCCAAAATGATGGGATGTCGAGTCAAGAATTCTGCCGCCCAGGCACTGGTTGCCAAGAATCGAGCCACGCGCTCAGTGACAGCTGGGTACTGGCAAAGCAAAGAAACATACGTACTTCGACCGGCGATCACGTCCAACAAATTGACAAATCGCAAAAACACCTGATCGGCGCCGACACCGACGATTTGATCGTCATGGGTCGTTGCCAACTCAAAAACACGCTTGACCAATTGCGCCATCTTGCTTCGAGCCGAAGCACTTTGAGCAGCGAGCATCTTTGAGCTCATCAAAGCCATCACTCGATGCACGGCTTGTTGCGGCTCAGTAAAACCCTTTTCAGTGAAGATCGCCACTAACGGGTCGAACGCCGAATCAAACCCCTGCAACCACCCTTGCGGCCAATCGTCTTCTTCAGCCTCATCCGCTTGCACTTGGAAAATCGAATCGAAGGTCTCAGCCACATAGTCGCGAACCGCCTCAAGCTTTTCGACCATTTCGTTGATGTCCATCCCCATCATGGCCGCAATCGGCGCACGTTGCTCTTCGGTATTGGGCAATCGGTGCGTTTGTTGATCGTCAACGTATTGGATCGCATGCTCAAGGTTGCGCAAAAAGATGTAATGCTCGCAAAGACGTTCTGCCTGCTCTTCTTTAATCGCACCGACTTGAGCCAACAGAGGTAACATGTCCAAGGTCTTTTTACCACGAAGTTGCGGATCTCGACCGCCACGAATCACTTGGAACGTTTGTGTAATGAATTCGATCTCACGAATACCGCCTCGACCAAGTTTCACATTGATGCCTCGGTCACGACCAGCTTCACGTCGCACGGTCTCGGCACGAATAAGTTTGTGAAGATCCGATAAGGCACTGATCGCATTGAAGTCCACGTATTTACGGAAAACGAAAGGACGAACAATCGCCGCGAGGTTTTTCTTTTGGGTCTCATATTGGGTATCGCTTGCGAACACGGGCGAACTCACCACGCGCCCCTTTAACCACGCGAAACGCTCCCACTCACGTCCTTGCACGTAGAGATACTCTTCAAGCATGTCACTACTGATCACGATGGGACCCGAATCGCCATTGGGACGCAAACGCATGTCGACACGGAAAACAAAACCTGCACCGCTTAAATCGGAAAGTGCCGGAATGATCTTTTTAGCGAGCTTTTCAAAAAATTCGAAATTGGAAAGGGAGGTTGCCGTCCCACTGGCATTGTTCATCAAAAAGGTCCTTTTAGGCAAGTGTACGGGTATAAGTTTTGTGGATAGCACACCTCTTCGTGTCTGTCGCAACCAAAGAATACATATTCACAAGACATTCAAAGGC
>JAFNZB010000210.1 GCA_017383055.1 Burkholderiaceae bacterium
CTCTATAGCATCGCTACGCGCAACGGTTGCAATCCGACCGAATTGGCTCGCGCTAACGGTATTTCCGATCCGACGACTTTGCGCGTCGGTACGGTTCTCAATTTGACGCTCGGTCGTATCGAACCGGTTCAAGAAATCACGCCTGAAGACGTGGCTTTGAGCCAACCGGTGCCTGATCAAGAAGTGACGATCGACGGTGTGGATTTGACGCAAGAAGTGACTGAACCCGCCTTCGTGCAAAAGACGATGGGTAACACGCAATTGTCTTGGCCGGTCGCCGTGCGCGGTGCCGTGTTGACGAAGTTCGCCCAAAACGGCTCTAAGGGTATTGAAATCGCGGGCGAATTGGGCTCTGATGTGTTGGCCGCTGCTGCCGGTCGTGTGCTTTACACGGGCGACAACGTGAGCGGTTACGGCAACCTCATCATCATCACGCACGGTCCGGGTGCTGTGACGGTTTACGGTCACAACAGTGAGATTCTCGTCAAGAAGGGTGACAATGTCACCAACGGTCAAGTCATTGCCAAAATGGGCAACAGCGACAGTAAGTCCGTGAATCTCTTGTTTGAAGTGCGTCACAACGACAAGCCGGTCGATCCGATCGAATACTTGCCGCAATAATTAACCGAATTCTCTCTTTAAAAACCGAGTGCACCGGCAATGAGATTGCCGTCGGTGCACTCGTTACAAAAATAAGGACCTAAAATGGCTCGTGCTCCGAAAGTCTATGAAAAGTTTACCGTGACGATCGAATCTCTCGATCAAGAAGGCCGTGGTGTGGCCCATCGTGACGGTAAGGCCGTGTTCGTCGAAGGCGCTTTGCCCAACGAAACGGTTGTCTATGAACGTATCCGCAATAAGCCCAGCTACGAAAGCGGCCGTGTGGTGGAAGTGTTGAAGGAATCTTCTTTGCGTGTGAAGCCCGCTTGCCCGCACTTCGGTATCGAACCGGGTTGCTGTGGCGGTTGTGCCATGCAACATTTGGAACCGAACGCTCAAGTGGCAATCAAGCAACGTGTGATGCTTGACGCACTTTGGCACATCGGTAAGGTCAAGCCTGAAACGATCATGGCTCCGATCTTCGGTCCGTTCTGGGGCTATCGTCATCGTGCTCGTTTGACGGTCCGTGACGTTGCCAAGAAGGGTGGCGTTTTGGTCGGTTTCCATGAAAAGTCTTCGAGTTACGTGGCCGACATGACCACCTGTAAGATCCTCCCCAATTACGTGAGCGAATTGTTGGTGCCGTTGCGTGAATTGGTCGAAAAGCTTTCGATTCGTCAACGTTTGCCGCAAATCGAAGTGGCCGTAGGCGGTGACGGCCGTATCGCCTTGGTGATGCGAGTTTTGGAAACGCCGTCTGAAGAAGACTTGCGCCAATTCGATGCTTTCGCCCTTGAGCACGGTGTCGACATTTGGTTGCAACCGAAGGGTCCGGATTCCTGCTATCCGATGCACAAGGATGCATTGACGGCATTGAAGTTGGAATTGACGGAATTTGGCGTTTTCATCAGCTTTAAGCCCACGGACTTTACGCAAGTCAATCATCGCTTGAACGAAACGATGGTCTCTCGTGCCATCAACCTTTTGGA
>JAFNZB010000211.1 GCA_017383055.1 Burkholderiaceae bacterium
AAAATGAAGGGTTTTTCAGATAATTTTAAGATTTATCAAAATGTGACATAGGGTAAACCATTACGATGTGCTGAAAAAGTGAGCAAAATGCTGTTTGTCGTAATGGTTAACCCTAGTTTTTGTGGTTTGGCACTGTTAAGGTTTGCAAAAGCTTTAGAACGTGCCAAATAAACGATCGCCGGCGTCTCCTAAACCAGGCACGATATAGGCTTTTTCATTGAGACCTTCATCTAAGCTTGCCGTGTAGATTTCTACATCCGGATGCTTTTCTAATAGTGTTTGTACGCCTTCGGGGGCAGCCAGTAATGACAAGAATCGAATTTGGGAGCCTTTGACGCCATGACGCTTTAGAACATCCAAGGTATGAGCGGCGGAGTTGCCGGTCGCTAACATCGGATCGACCATGATGACGTGTTTGTTTCCGATCGTCGGTAACTTGACCAAGTATTCCACCGGGCGATGATTTTCGTCTCGAGCCACTCCCACGTGACCGATGACGGCTTTGGGTAACAGTGTGACAAGACCTTCTGTCATACCCAATCCAGCACGCAAAATTGGAATGAGGATCGGTTCGTCTTCGACCAAGAAGGGCGCTTCGGTAGCCGTGACAGGCGTTTCGATCGTCCTTTTTTCCGTGGCGAAGTCACGCGTGATTTCATAGCCCATCAAAAGTGTGATTTCGTAGAGCAAAGTTCGAAAGTCGCGAGTTGGCGTTTGCGTCATGCGCATTTTGGAAAGACGATCGAGCACGATCGGATGATCCACAATGCGTAAGTTCGGGAATCGAGGATCGGTTTGCATGTTGTTACCTTGAGAAAAAGTGTATCCAATGGAAAAATCTTACTGCTCAAGGACCGATTAATGCAACGAAGCCGCTCGGCTCATGCTAAAGTTTCTAGAGACGAAAATCTTGAAGGTTTCATCATGAATTTACGCAGTGTCTTTCTTTTTGTCATTTTCATTTTCTGCGGCATTTTCCTTGTCGTTAATTGGCAGGGGATCGTGACCGACGTGCCGGTCAATTTGCTTTTTGAAGAAGTCCAGGCACCGTTGGGTTTGATTCTTTTGTTAGTGTTGGGTTTCTTGGTCGTTTTGTGTTTGTTGTATGCCTTCTTGCAACAAGCATCGCTTGCCTTGGAAATGCGTCGCGCTCATAAGGAATTGGAAGAAGCGCGTCAATTGGCACAACGCGCCGAACGTTCGCGTTTCGTGGAATTGAATAACGAATTGCAAAAGGTCGTCAAAGACCTCCAAGAGCAATCGGTCACGCGTCACAATGCCGTGTTGGCTCGCTTGGAAACGTTGGAAGAGCGCATGCGCGTGAATATGCATGACACGATCAATTCCGTGTCCGCTTCTGTCGGAGAAGTCGAAGATCGCTTGTCTCAATTGGTTCGTGTGCAAACGAACGCATTGAAAGAACAAAAGCAAACTGCTGACGATAAGCAATAACGGTTAATACTTTGATTAGCGGTCTGATTAAAACAATCGGACCGCTAATTTTCTTGGGAATTTCGATGGCGAAATTAGGTTTGGTGGTTGAAGGCGGCGGTGTCCGTGCGATTTACGCGGCGGGTATTTTGGATGTGCTTCACGATTTGCATTTGCCGCTCGACGGTGTGATCGGCGTGTCTGCCGGCGCATTGCACAGCTGTTCATTTGTGGCCGGTCAACAAGGGCGCAGTATTCGCTACTATAAAAAGTACAGTCACGACCCGCGCTTTTTTAGTTTTAAGACGTGGTTGAAGACAGGCAACATTGTCGATACGACGTTTTGTTACCACGACATCCATCGAACGCTCGATCCGTTCGATAACGAGACCTTCATGGCTTCTCGTGCGAAGTTCTATGTGACTTGCAGCAACGTTGAAACGGGGAAAGCGGAATATTTGCATATCTCGGACTTGTTCTCCGATCAAATTGATCTCCTGCGTGCCTCGGCATCATTGCCGTATTTCTCCCGTATCGTGGAGTATGGTGGGATGAAGCTTTTGGATGGCGGTTGTATTGATCCGATTCCGATTCGAGCATTCGAGTCGATGGGGTATACGAAGAATATTTTGGTGTTGACGCAACCGCGTGAGCATCGCAAGAAAGACCGCGATTCGATTTTAGCTCGCTGGCTTTATCGTCGTTATCCGAAATTCTGTGAAGCTTTTGAAAATTGTCCGCCAACCTACGAAGAAACGTTGAAGTACATTGACGAGCAGGAGCAAAAGGGGAATCTGTTTGTCATTCGTCCCGAGTCGCGCATCGATATCTCTCGCTTAACGCGTGATCCGAAGAAGATCGCTTACGGCTATGAGTTGGGTCGTCAGGACGCTCTTAAACGAGTGGATGCCTTAAAAGCCTGGTTAGAAAGCTTCTAAATGCAAAAAAGAGCACTTCAGGATTTCCGAAGTGCTCTTTTCGTTAGATGGACTGCTTTAGCGCTTGGAGACGCGTTTGACGCACCAGTCGCCCACGCTTTGGATGACCTGAACGAATACCACCAAAATCAACACCACCGTCCACATGACTTCCGGCATGTAACGATTGTGGCCGTAGCGAATGCCGATGTCACCCAAGCCACCACCACCGATGGCGCCTGCCATGGCAGAGTAGCCTACGAGCGTGACGATTGCGATCGTGACGCTAGCGACGATGCCGGGCATGGCTTCAGGC
>JAFNZB010000212.1 GCA_017383055.1 Burkholderiaceae bacterium
GGTTTTCCATTTCGAAAGTTCCTTTATAAAAAATTTTGTATTAAACGGTAGCGGATCACTCTTGCGGTTGTGCGACCATGATGTCGTCACCCGTGCTATAGAGGTAATCACGATAAACTTGTTCGCAAGTCGGCAAGTACCAAGTGCCGTTCGGAAGCTTCACCGTCGTTTCCTTCAAACGATAGGTCGTGGCGCCGCACGTCCAAACGTTGTACAACTTCATATGCGTGCAAAGGCAGCACATCGGTTCGCCGATCTCTTCAGGCGTGGCACCGGCCAACTTTTGATTCCATTGCTTCAAGTACGGGCACATCCCTTGATTGAGCAAGAAGCCGAACGGTTCACAATTGGGCGGAACGACCATCTTCTTGGCGGGCGTATTCTTCAACATACGCATCAAGTAACCCGTCGGAGAGAGGTGATTGACTTCGATGTCTTCTTCGACAGCGTTGAGGTAAGCGTACTTACCGGCTGCCGGCATACCGCATTCTTGCGTGATCACAAAACGCGTTGCGACTTGAACGCCATCGGCACCGACTTCTTCGATCATGTGCGTAGCGTCACCACCCGTGAACACACCACCGGCCACAAACACCGGAATGTCATGCCCCTTTTCCTTCAAGTAAGCCTTGACTTCACGAACGATGTCTTCGACATTGTGTTCTGCCCAGTCTTCACCGAAACCCAAGTGACCGCCGGCCTTCGGACCTTCCACGACGATGTAGTCGGGCAAGCGTTCCAAAGAAGCCGTACGCTTCAAGATAAGGTTCAAAGCACGAACGGAGGAGACCACAAAACCCAAGAGCACTTCACGGAAGCGCGGATTTTCGCTCATCAACTTAAAGCTTGCCAAGTGCAAACCGGCCGACAACGTAATACCTTGGATACCGGCATCAAGCGCAGCGTTCAAGCGGACCTTCAACGTACCCATCGGGTCGTTCATCGTCAACTTTTCCATTACGTTCAAGAACACCAAGCCCTTGCCCGTGGCCTTTTCCATCACGCCGCCAATGTACTTCTTCGTGGCTTCTTCCAATTGAGCCAAATCGAAATGCATTTCCTTCTTGTCGGCAGAACCACGCATCTTAGCGTATTGCATGGTCTTCGTCGGGATATACTTCGTACCGCAAACACGGTCGGCAACGTCCATCAACATGGCATCCGACAAGTGAGCGATACCGCCCAACTTTTCAACGGCCAAAACCATCTCAGCCGAAGAAATGTTCGTACCCATACCACCGACCATCAAAGGCACATATTCTTTACCGCGGAAAGTCACGCGGTGGTCATTCAAACAAGCCAATTTCAGTCTCCGAAATTTTTCCAAAATAAAACTATCGGTAATTTAAAGAAGTTCCATACGAAAAAGAGGTGCCAAAAATTAGGGGGAAACCTCTAAGGTTTATGGATGAGATGGAAAATTTCTCGGGGGTTAAAATGATTGTTTGTATTTAGTTCACCATTCATCAGGGGAAATTTGATGGGTATTTTGACCGGTAAGAAGTTTTTGATCACGGGTATCAATTCCAACCGTTCGATCGCTTACGGTGTTGCGAAGGCTTGCTACCGTGAAGGTGCCGAGTTGATCCTCACGTATAACAACGAACGCTTCAAGGGCCGTTTGGAAAAGTTTGCCGCCGATTTCGGCAATTGCCCTGTCGTTCAATTGGATGTGGCAAGCGATGAAAGCATCGCCAATGTCGCCGAAGCCATCAAGGCTCATTGGGCTGATGGTTTTGACGGTTTTGTTCACTCCATCGCTTGGGCTCCGCGCGAAGCCATTGAAGGTTCCTTTTTGGAAGGTTTGAGCCGTCAAGGTTACATGGCTGCGGTTGAGATTTCCGCTTACTCCTTTGCCGCCATGGCCAAGGCATTCTTGCCGATGATGGAAGGTCACAAGGCTAGCATGGTCTCGATGAGCTTCTTGGGTGCCGAACGTGTGGTACCGAACTACAACACGATGGGCGTGGCCAAGGCCGCATTGGAAGCAACGACTCGTTACATGGCTGCTGACTTGGGGCCGCGTGGGATGCGAGTGAACGCCATTTCGAGCGGTCCGATGAAGACCTTGGCCGCTAGCGGCATCAAGGACTTCACGAAGATGTTGAACACGGCTCGCGACATGTCCGCCACGCGCCAATTCATCACGTTGGACGATGTCGGTAACACAACGGCTTTCTTGTTGTCTGACTGGGCAGCCGGTATCACTGCCGAAACGCTCTACGTTGACGGTGGCTTTAACGCCATGGCCGGTAAGTACTCCGAAGA
>JAFNZB010000213.1 GCA_017383055.1 Burkholderiaceae bacterium
ATCCCAATCTTTATCGCCAATTAAAAAAGAATGATGTGACACTGAGGGCGATCATATGATCATGAAAGGCTAAGTCAGTATTTCAACCGATCGCATCAAAAATGAATTCATGTTGCTAATGAAAGACTTTTCTAACAAAGTATTCTTCAAGCACGGATTCGATCAGCTAAAATCAGGAAAAATTGGGTTACTCGGTTGTTTTAAACCCAACGTCGGAATGCATAAATGAAAAAGGCTTCGAAAAATTTCGAAGCCTTTTAAATCGGATGCTGATACGTTATCGAACGTTAGCGCGCGTGCGATGTTGGTTGACGTCCAAAATCTTTTGGATGTCGCCTTCCAAGTCCGTGACGCCCAATTCCTTATAGGCGTTGCGGATCAAAACGAGTGCGTCATCGGAATACGGCGTTTGTTGGTATTCGCGGATCACGTTTTGTGCACGTTCGATCGCAGCGACGTAAGCGTAGCGGTCAAAGTAGTACTGAGCGACCTTCAATTCGTAGCGAGCTTGAGCCAAGACGAGTTCGTGCATGCGGCGACGAGCTTCGGAAGCGTAACGAGAATCCGGGAAGCGTTCGACCAATTCCTTGAAGGTGTCGAATGCGGAGCGCGTGGCTTCGGCGTCACGTTCGGCCAAGTCTTGCTTAAAGAGGTTGGAGATGAAACCCGTGGGTTCGTTGAGCGTCACCAACGCCTTCATGTAAAGGACGTAGTCGCTATTTTCGTGATTCGGGTATTGCTTCAAGAAGCGTTCGCAAGCAGCCAAGGCTTGAACGGCATCACCGTCTTGCCAGAATGCGTAGGCGCTTTCGATTTGGGCTTGTTGAGCGTAGCGGCCGAACGGGTAACGTGCTTCCAATTTCATGTAATAATCTTGGGCACGCGGCCAGTCGGACTCTTCCACGGCACCGCGAGCTTCGTCATAGAGACGTTGAGCGTCCCAATTGGCGGTAATGTCTTCTTGAACGACGCCACAGGAGGCCAACGTGGCGATCATACCGAACACGCATGCGCCACGAAGCGCACGAGCACGTAAATGTTGTAAAGTTAAGGCCATAGAAAAGTCTTTCGAAAAACTAACGGATATATCTGATGGATTATAACGAGGAAATCACAATTATCGAAGATAATGCGAATAACTTTATCGCTCCGGACGACGCCATGGGCGAACGTCTCGATAAAGTGTTGGCTCAATTGATGCCCGGGGTGTCTCGTGCTCGATTGCAATTGTGGATCGAAAATGAAGCCGTGAAAGTGAACGGCAAGGTCGTGACCAAGGTGCGCCAAAAGGTGAGCGCCGGTGACGAGATCGAAGTGGTGGCGCAGCCCAGCCCCGAAGAACTCGCTTTTAGCCCCGTTGAAATGGACCTTGACATCGTCTACGAAGACGACACGATCATCGTGGTCAATAAACCCGTGGGTTTGGTTGTGCACCCCGCTGCCGGCCACTGGGACGACACGCTTTTAAACGGCCTTTTGTTCCGCTTCCCGGAATTAAAGAACATCCCGCGTGCCGGTATCGTCCATCGTTTGGACCGTGATACCTCGGGTCTTATGGTTGTTGCCAAGACTCTTGAAGCTCAAACGGATCTCGTGCGTCAGTTGCAAGCTCGCACCGTCAAGCGTGAATACTGGGCGATCGTTCGTGGTCAAGCACCGGACGCCGGTTACGTGGAAGAACCCATCATGCGCGATCCGCGCAATCCGATGCGCTTTGCGGTCGGTAACGGTCCGCGTGCGAAGGATGCTAAGACCCACGTTCGTTTGGTCGACGTGACCTATTTGCCAGGCGCAGGCCAAACGCCGATCACGGTGTCTTGGATCGCTTGTCGTTTGGATACGGGCCGTACGCACCAAATCCGTGTGCACATGGAATGGGCCGGTCTTCCCTTGGTTGGTGAACAAACCTATAAGGGTAAGGGCGGTAAGTTGCC
>JAFNZB010000014.1 GCA_017383055.1 Burkholderiaceae bacterium
GTAATTCACCAAAGACAATTTTTCTATGCCACAAATCTTGCGATTGATAGCATAAATCAGCACCTTCCTCAGGGTAGCTAAGGCACGAGATGTCGTCGCTTCTCGATCCCAACAAAAGCGAAACGCATAAACAACATCATCGAGTGCCAAATCATTAAGAGGTCGGTCTCCGATAAATTGGAGAACATTTTTCGTAAAGCGCTGCTTCTCTTTGAGGACATAAATATCTTTTTTATACGCATGAGTCTTGCGAGCATGATCGAACCACATGTTGGCTGCCTCAGCAAGAGTGAGCTTAACCGAAGATGCCTGTAATACAGAAGTTTTGTTCCTTTTGATTACACCTCTAGAACCATTCATTGCTTCAGTTCGCAAACGGCTAGCCTCAACTCGGGCATCAGCCAAATTCATTTCGGGATAGTCACCGATTTTCTTATCGAATGCTTCTTGGTCTTTCGTTTTTTGTTGCCGGTAGCCCCAGACGGAACGGAGCTGACTATTTCTTAAGACCAATACCATGAAATACAGTCCCTCCACGACCCCATCAAAATACTTTTTTCTGGTGACAGGCATCCCGTTACTGTTCAGAGGAATTGTTTTAGAAATTTTTTTTACGAGAGACTCTGTTAGACTCGTTGCTTGCCTTGACATCGAAAATCCCTTATAAAAAATCGTGTCACTAATCGTGTCACTAATTTTGTTTATCGAACAGCGTGTCACTATAACAGCCCTATATGGGGTGAGTTTTAACTAGTTTCACGTGGTTGTCAAAGAATTTCAATGAGTCTAAGAGAGTCTAAGATTTTCTGAGAAATCAAGAAGTTAGCGCATAAGTACAAAAAAAACCACTTGAACTGAATTCAAGTGGTTTTATGACCTGGCGCCCCATGACTGACTCGAACAGACGACCTACCGCTTACAAGGCGGTTGCTCTACCAACTGAGCTAATGGGGCGGAGCGCGTTATTTTACACGAGAAAATACAGGAGCGCCAACCGGCTTTTCTTCCGGTTCCTCGACCTCATCTTCGATGTCTTCGTTCATCTCGGGACTAAACATCATGCCCTTTTGCGGTTCCTCTTGCGGGAACAAGCCAGCAACATTCACATAAGGCACCACGCATTGCATAGCTTGCTCACCAAAGCGAGCTTCAAACACAATTCGATCGTCCTCGAAACGAAGATTGTGCGTTGCTTCCTCAGAAATATCCAAAACGATTTGATCGTCTTCGACATATTCGCGAGGAACCACACACTCGTCATCGACGAGAACCAACAAATACGGGGTGTCACCGACATCGGTACACCATTGCCAAATGGCTTGCACCAAATAAGACTTGATCGAAGGTCGTGCCATGACTGATTCTTTCTATTAACGACGCATCACTTTTTCTGCCGGCGTCATCGAATCAATGAACGATTGGCGACAGAAGAGACGCTCAGCGTACTTCAAAAGCGGAGCTGCCGAACGCGGCAATTCGATACCGTAGACTTCCAAGCGCCATAACAACGGAGCCATGGCAACATCAAGCATCGTAAAGTCATCACCGGTGATGTATTTATTTTTCACAAACAACGGAGCCATTGCTGTCAATTGACTGCGAATCGCGTCACGGGCGGCTTGCTTGGCGGCATCGTCAGTGTGATGCGACTCGAGCGTACGAACATGCGAGAAGAGCTCACGATCGAAACTGAGCATGAACAAACGAGCACGAGCACGTTCCACGGGTTCTGACGGCATCAATTGCGGATGCGGGAATCGTTCGTCCAAATACTCGCAAATGATGTTGGATTCGTACAAGTAGAGTTCGCGTTCAGCGAGGATGGGAACTTCGCCATACGGGTTGATGGCAAAGATATCTTCCGGAACATGGTGAACATCCACGTCTCGAACCTCGAAATCCATACCCTTTTCATTCAACAAAAAGCGGCAACGATGAGAAAACGGACAGGTCGTACCAGAATATAAAAGCATTGTTTTCTTCCCTTTGTTGAAACCGGCACATTTCAAATGTGCACCCTCCCCCGAGAGGGATCTTTCAATCTAAACAATTCCTCATCGATTATTTTAAAGGCTTTGGCCAAAATTCTCCATTAAATTTTAGCTTTCCCCTTAGATATCAATTGCTTAGACAGGATTTTCATCATCTACAAACGTGCACTTTACGCCGCACTCTTGTTCTAACCACGTACCAAGCGCTTGAATACCTAATCGCTCAGTCGCATGATGACCGCAAGCCAAATAGGGAACCCCCGACTCTCGAGCCAAGTGTGTCGTTCGTTCAGAGACTTCACCACTAATGTAGGCATCGGCACCAGCCAAAATGGCCTCTTCCAAAAAGTCTTGTGCGGCACCGCTGCACCATGCCACGCGTCGGATAACCTTATCGGCATCCCCCAAAAGCAATGGGCTTTGGCCTAACCGCTCAGTTAAATTGATCGAAAGCGTCTTTGCCGATACAGGGTCGATTTCTCCGATACTGACCAATTGATCGGGGCCAAAGCGTTCCACATTCTTTGCCCCCAAAAGTGCTCCTAATTGAGCGTTATTACCCAAAGTCACATGAGCATCTAATGGCAAGTGATATGCAATCAGATTCATGTCAGCCATGAGCATCGCTTTGAGGCGTTTATGTTTGGTGCGAACAATGATGGGATTTTCACCGCGCCAGAACCAACCGTGATGCACTAAAAGCGCATCCGCACCGAGTTCACAAGCACGATCGATGACATTTTGTGTGGCCGTCACCGCCGTCACAATGTGATTGATCTGCGTCTTGCCTTCTACTTGAAGACCGTTTGGCGCATAGTCTTTAAAGAGCGACGGGGTGAGAGTTTCATTGAGCAAATGCAGTAAGTCTTCTCGTAACATCGCCTACTCCTTTGCCGTATCGAAAGAGAAGATTATTCGTCGGACGGTTCGTCTTTTTTACCAAAAAGTTGGACTAACCAAACACCGACTTGATAAAGGATCACGAGCGGCAATGCCAACAAGCATTGGCTCAAAACATCCGGGGGTGTAACGATCGCCGCGATCACGAATGCGCCAACGATCACATAAGGACGCATTTTCACCAAACGTTCCTTCGTTGCCAAACCGATACGATTCAAAACCATCACCACAATCGGAACTTCAAACGTCAAGCCGAAAGCAATAAACATGGAAATGACGAAACCGAAATAGGCATCGATATCCGGTGCGAAGTTCACGCTATCGGGACTGAAACCAGCGATGAACTGAAACACCATACGAAACACGATGAAATAGCAATAGACCATCCCAAGCGCAAACATCGCTACGCTCGAGGTAAGGATGGGGAAAATCAAACGTTTTTCTTTCTTGTAAAGGCCGGGAGCTACAAATGCCCACAACTGGTAAAGGATGTAAGGCAATGCGATCAAGAAAGCAACAAAAAGAGTGACTTTCAACGGCACAAAAAACGGGGCAACCACTCCCGTAGCCAACATCTTTGCACCGTCAGGTAAAGCAACCATCAACGGCTGACTGAGCACGTCGAAAATTTGCTTCATAAAAGGCGAAAGAACGACAAAAACGATAGCCAAAGCGGCAAAAGCACGAACCGTGCGATTGCGCAACTCGAGCAAATGCTCCATGAGCGGTTGCTCGCGATCGACCAACTTGTCTTCCGGGTCTTCGTAAGGTAATTGCTCTTGGCTCATCGATGTCTCTCAATTAACGATAGATACGCACACGATTGACACGTGCACGCGGTGCGTAACGGCGATTATTGCCGCTCATCGGCTTATGATGCATAGCCAATGCCTGACGCAATTCTTCGATTTCTTGGGCAAGGTCATCCACAGTCGCCATTTGCTTGTAACGACGAGGAATGTATTGCGACTGCCAAGTTGATTCTTGGCGAGGCATGTTCCAACCGAAGGGATTGTTCGTCACGAACGAAGACGGTTGAGCAACCGGTGTCGTATCAATCGCTCGATCATCATCCGTCAGCGTTGCTTCGCTTCGATTGAAAGTCGTATAGGGATCGGGCTTGGTTTCACCAACGGTCTCACGCATGGCCGCATTTAAATCACGGGCTTGCGTATCAACACTTTGGGAGAGATCCGTCACCGAAGACTTCAAAGCTTGAGCCGAAGAGGTGATTTCTTCGCGAATCTTCTGAATCTCTGACAAATGCGTTTCACGATTGAATTCTGCTTTCAATTGGGTCACGTAGCCTTGGGCTTTAGCGAAATACTTCCCCGCCGTACGTGCCACTTCAGGCAAACGTTCGGGACCCAAAACCACCAACGCCACCACGCCGATGACCAACAGTTCAGTAAAACCTAAATCGAACATGCTCGTAACGAAAGGCGTCTCCAGCCCTTAAAACAAAGACTGAAAACGCCTCTTTTTTAGCAGCTATTACTTGGCTTCGCTCTTATCTTTAGCCATCACGTCCACCGTTGCGGAGGATTGATCGGCAATCTTTTGCGGTTCGTCTTGGCCTTCCTTCAAACCTTCCTTGAAACCGCGGATACCGCCGCCCAAGTCACGACCCAAATTCTTCAA
This sequence comes from Burkholderiaceae bacterium, assembly GCA_017383055.1. Classification (GTDB taxonomy): domain Bacteria; phylum Pseudomonadota; class Gammaproteobacteria; order Burkholderiales; family Burkholderiaceae_F; genus Aphodousia. The sequence continues at coordinate 4,533 of JAFNZB010000014.1, forward strand.
CTTGCCCGTGCCGAACACAAGAACGACGATGAGCAAGACAACAAGCCAATGCCAAATAGAAAAACTACCCATTTTTAACTCCTACGGGGCCACGGTTGCGGGCCGCCCAAAACGTGAATATGTAAATGTCCGACTTCTTGACCGCCATCGCGACCGGTATTGATCACGGTCCGGAAACCATTAGCACAACCTTGTTCCAATGCTAATTGAGGAACCAAAGCGAGCATTTTACCCAAAAGTGCCGTGTCTTCCGGCTTGGCATGTGCCAAAGATTCCAAGTGCTTTTTCGGGATTAAGAGAAAATGCACCGGAGCAGACGGGTTGATATCATGAAAAGCCAACACGTCTTCATCTTCATACACTTTTTTGCAAGGAATCGAACCTGCAACGATTTTGCAAAAGATACAGTCTTGCATCACAAAAACTCCCAATCTTTAGGAAATTCGTTCGATTTGAGCGCCCAATGCAGCCAACTTCTTTTCCATGTGATCGTAACCACGATCCAAGTGGTAAATACGATCCACAATGCTTTCGCCATTAGCTACCAAAGCTGCGATCACAAGCGAAGCCGAAGCGCGCAAATCCGTAGCCATCACGGTTGCGCCGGACAATTCCTTCACACCCGTCACCACGGCCGTATGGCCGTCAATGGCAATATCGGCACCCAAACGTTGAAGTTCGGGAACGTGCATGAAACGATTTTCAAAAATCGTTTCCGTGATACGACCCGTACCTTCAGCAATACAGTCCAATGCCATGAATTGTGCTTGCATGTCCGTCGGGAAACCCGGATGCGGCACCGTACGAACACTCACAGCCTTCGGGCGATGATCGATACTGGCGCGAATCCAATCTTCACCGACCTCGATCTTGCCACCGGCTTCACGCAACTTATCCAACACGATATCTTGCGTGTGCGGAGCTGCGTTGGTTACCGTCACATCGCCTTGCGTCATCAACGCAGCTACCAAGAAACTACCCGTTTCAATACGATCGGGCAAAACATGGTGACGAGCTCCGTGGAGAGCATCCACGCCTTCGATCTCAATGATCGGAGTGCCTGCGCCGCGAATCTTTGCGCCCATGGCATTCAAACAGTTGGCCAAATCAACGACTTCAGGCTCACGAGCGGCATTTTCCAAAATGGTCGTACCCTCTGCCAACGTTGCAGCCATCAACAAGTTTTCCGTACCCGTGACAGTCACCATATCAGTGACGATACGAGCACCTTTCAAACGCTTGGCCTTGGCAACCACATAGCCGTGCTCGATCGAAATCTCTGCACCCATGGCTTGCAAGCCCTTGATGTGTTGATCAACAGGACGAGCACCGATCGCACAACCGCCCGGCAACGACACACGAGCTTCTCCAAATCGAGACAACATCGGACCCAAAGTCACAATCGATGCACGCATCGTTTTGACCAATTCGTACGGAGCTTCGGTCGTCGTTAATTGCTTGGCATTCAAAACCATCGTTTCGCCGTCGCGCTCCACACGCATGCCCAAGCCTTCCAAAAGCGAGCCCATCGTACGGATATCCGACAAAAGCGGCACGTTATCGAGGATCAAATCATCGGCTGTCAACAAAGAGGCTGCCAAAATCGGCAACGCTGCATTCTTTGCACCGGAAGCTCGAACTTCACCGACTAATCGGGCACCGCCCGTTACCTTGAGTTTTTGCATAATGCCGCCATCTCCAGAAACTTATCATTCCGACAAATTTAATCGTCGGGAACCAAATATCAATAATAATGAAAATTAGTGATTCGAGAGTTGAAATTTGATAGACAAAGGTGCGATTTTGTAATCGCACCTTCTCAGTCATCAATGCTTTTGACAATAGGGTCGAAGCAATTCTCGAACCCCATACAATCGAGCCAAACTCCACATACCCTCTGGCATATTTTTGATTTCTGGCACAAGGCCCTTGGCTCGACTTTTACGGATCCATTGCAATAGCAACGCCAACATCGCACTGTCGGCTTTTTTCACCTCAGAAAAGTCAAAGACTGCATCGCCTTTTTCGATTGCCTCTGCCCCTGCTTTTTCAATCGGAGCGACTTCATCCAAAGTGATGTTCGCGCATGTCAATTTCATTTTGCAGCCTTCACGCGTTCTTGCATCTTTTTGATCAAACCTTCGATGCCTTCAGAAGCGGCAATGCTCCCGAACTGATTGCGATAGTTACTGACCAACCAAACGCCTTCGACGTTGACGTCAATCACTCGCCAACCCTTGTCCTTAATGTTGCGCAAACGATAGACCATTTGAATATCGGGCTTACCCGGCGACACCATTGCCGAACGAACGATGGCCTCGGTACCGTCATTTTGACCGTGCGGCAAAAGTTTGACCGTTTGATCTTTAGCCATACTCAAAGCGCCGGAGTAAACGTTGATCAAAATTTGGCGGAAAAGCGCTTGCATCTCATCGCGTTGAGCAGGCGTCGCATTGCGCCACTTTGGACCAACGGCCATACGAGTCATACGCAAAAAATCGACAGCCGGCATCATCTTTCCGTCGACCAACGCTTCAATCGCATGTCGATCGCCACTCAAAACACGCTCATCCGTACGAATCGCACCCAAAATATCTTCGGACACGCGCACAACGAATTGCTCGGGTGTTTCTTGTGCCGCCGTCGCAATCGGCGTCGCCACCAACATCGTCAAACAACTGGCCAAAATCAAAAATACTCGACGTAGCATCTTTTATCCCTTCCCTTATTGTTGTTCGTCTTCTTCCCAGTCATCCTCAAACTCGTCGGCTTGCAACACCAACGGAGGATTCCCGTCATAAATCAAATTGATACGATTGTTCAAATAGGCTTCACGCATAGCCACATAGGGATCAATGGCCGACTGTAGCATCGCATCGGCAGCCAACAAGCGCGAGCGCAAATCAATCGCTCCGAGAGCAGCCAAAGGCACGCAGTACTTCAAGTCTTCCGAATCCGAAAACGCCCAATACGTAGGCTGACTGGCCACGTCCGAAACCGTACCGATCGTTTCACGAATCGTACTCGGACCAAAGAACGGCCACACAACATAAGGACCCGTCGGTACGCCCCAAACGGCCAATGTTTGACCGAAATCTTCCGGTGCAGCCTTCAATTCCATCTTATCGGCCACATCGAAAAGACCCACAACACCCACGGTCGAATTGATCACAAAGCGAGCCAAACTCACAAAACCGTTAGTCAGTTTACCTTGCAAGAAGTTATTGAGCGTATTGCGCGGCTCGGTCAAATTGTCGAAAAAGTTCGAAACGCCATCACGCACCGGTTCGGGCACCCATTCCACATACGATTCGGCAATCGGATGTAAAACGTATTCATCAAGCGTCATATTGAACTCATTGGTTTGACGATTGAATGCCTCCCAAGGATCATTGGGATTTTCGCCGGCATTAGGCGGCACAGCCGCACAACCTGCCAACATCGCCGTCATCGCCACAGCCAAAACAGTCTTTTTCATACACCTCGTTGTCACGAATTATTCCTTATCGGCATTTTCAACGAAGCTGTACATGAACTTACTGATCATTTGTTCAAGCACCATAGCCGACTGGGTACGACGAATGCGGCTACCGCCTTCCAAATTTTCTTCGTCAGCACCGGCTTCCAAACCGATGTATTGCTCACCTAAAAGACCGGCTGTCAAAATTTGAGCTTCAGTATCGGCCGGGAAGTTATATTGTTGTTCCAATTGCATCGTCACACGAGCTTGGAAGGTGTCATTATCAAACGTCACCGATTCCACTCGACCCACAACGACGCCGGCACTCTTGACAGGGGCTCGAGCCTTCAAACCACCGATATTGTCAAAATAGGCTTCCACGCGATAGGTTTTCTCCCCAAAAGAGAAACTACCGAGATTGGCCGCTTGCAACGCGGTAAAAAGCAATGCTAAAAAACCGGCTACGACAAAAAGCCCCACCATCAACTCAACACTGCGCTTTTTTTGAGCTTTACGTTCCATGAACTACAACCTTTTTAAACTGAAAACATCAACGCCGTTAAGATGAAATCCAAACCCAAAACCATGAGCGAGGAAATCACCACCGTACGTGTCGTTGCTCGAGACACGCCTTCGGGCGTCGGACGAGCGTTATAACCTTGGAAAAGAGAAATCAAACCGATGGCAACGGCAAATACCACAGCCTTAATCATGCTGTAGAAAACGTCCGTTCCCACATCAACGCCATCTTGCATTTGAGACCAAAAAGCCCCACCGTCGATACCAATCATCACCACACCGACAATCCAAGCGCCGATGATACCGACCGCTGTAAAAATAGAGGCCAACAGGGGTAATGAAATCATCACACCTAAAAAACGCGGAGCCAACACGCGACGAACCGGATCCACCCCCATCATTTCCATGGCGGCGACCTGTTCACCGGCACGCATCAAACCGATTTCTGCGGTCAAAGACGTCCCGGCACGCCCCGCAAACAAAAGCGCTGCAACCACAGGCCCCAATTCTCGTGCAAGTGACAAAGCGACCATCACACCAAGCGCTTGTTCGCTGCCGTAACGCACCAAAATGTAATACCCTTGGAGCGCCAACACAAAGCCCACAAAAAGGCCTGAAACAGCCACAATAATGAGCGAATAGTTCCCAATAAAGTGAACTTGCTGAACGACCAAACCAAATCGCGACAACGATGCCGGCAATTCTTTGATCAGATGCATGGCAAAAATAGCCAATCGACCTACGTGGCGAATTTGATCGAGCGTCCAAGCCCCCAAATCCATCAATGCTTTCATGCCGATACTCCAAATTCTTCTTCAACGGAGACGGCCGGGTAATGGAAAGCCACAGGACCGTCAGGCTGTGCATCCAAGAACTGACGCACATAAGGGTCGGTCGATGCGGATAATTCCTGCGGAGTCCCTTCAGCAATGATTCGACCCGAACTCAACATGTACACATAATCGGCAATTGCAAACGTCTCCGGCACATCATGGGTCACAATGATGGTCGTTGCGTTCAACGCATCGTTAAGATGACGAATCAACTGCGCCGTGATCCCCATGGAAATTGGATCAAGGCCAGCAAAAGGCTCGTCATACATGATCAATTCGGGATCCAAAGCCGTGGCACGAGCCAGCGCAACGCGTCGAGCCATCCCGCCGGAAATTTCACTCGGCATCAAATTAGCGGCACCACGTAAACCCACGGCATTCAATTTCATCAATGCCATATCGACAATGATCTCTTCGCTCAATTGCGTTTGTTCTCGCAACGGGAATGCCACATTGTCCAACACAGACATATCAGTGAACAACGCACCGAATTGAAACAACATCCCCATGCGTCGACGTTGAGCATAGAGCGCTTTTTTATCATGGGGGTCTACCGGCTTGCCATCAAACAAAATCTCACCGGCATCAGGCGTCTCCAAGCCACCGATCAACTTCAACAATGTCGTTTTACCCATGCCCGAGCCGCCCATGATAGCAATCACGTTGCCACGCTGAAACGACATCGTCACATCCTCGAGAATGACACGACGAGCATAACCAAACGTCACATTGTTTACACGAACAAGTTCGTTACTCACAACCAATCCTAAACAATCTGAGAACACTGAATACTTATTCAGTAAATAAACTCATATTATAGGCTATCATCTGGGGCGTTATAGCCGTTAATTTTCAATTTTCTGATCAAATACACGTAGGATCGAAACGCATCGGACGATCGATTCCTAACGCTTGCAAACGCTCGTCATCGGGGCTCACGAGCTCGAACGATTCGGCAATCTCTTGAGGCACCTCTTTGGCTCGGCCGGTCATCAAATCGATAAACGCCCATTCCGTGGCACCACAACTGACGATGCGCCCATCTTTAACCAATGCATAACGACGTAAAGAACGAGATCCCTCCACATTTTGGACCCAGGTATACATCGTCAATTGATCCCCTAAAAACGTCGGACGCAAATACTCGATCCAATGCTCACGAACGACCCAGACTTCGCCGCGTTTGAAATAGTCCATCATCGTCCAACCGCGACTCGTTCCGTGAGCGATCGCAGCTTCTTCCATCCATCGCAAATACTCACGATTGTTGACGTGCTTGAGCATATCAATCGATTCTGGGCCGACCGTGATGTCTATTTTATAAATTGCAGTCATTTTTTCTCTTCCAAACAAAAGTCATAAAGCTCCTAAGAATAGCGCAAAAATACCTCTAGTAAACACCTCAAAAAGTGATCATTTTCCTTGTTTGATAA
>JAFNZB010000214.1 GCA_017383055.1 Burkholderiaceae bacterium
AATTCAAGCGTGTAGGTGTTCAAGAAGGTGAGCATCTCGGGCGTGACCAAGGCGGAACCCTTTGCACCCTTAAAGAGCAAGAAGTAGGCGATGGCGGAGATACTCAAGCTACCGAACAAAGCGCCGTAGTAGCGATAGAGGCGTTGGTAGTTAAACGTAAAGAGCAAACGGCAGAGGTACTGAATGAGCGTGCCGCCCACAAAAGCGATGGGAACGGAACAGATGATGCCGAAGATCAAAACGGAGGCGCGAGCGCCGTTAACGTATTGACCGACGTTTAAGAGCGATTCGCCCGTGCTCAAAAGATGGAGCACAGCCATGCTCATACCGCCGCCCATCAAAGCAAACACGATGGAAACGGTGGTGGAAGTCGGCAAACCCAAACGGTTAAAGAGATTCAAAAGCGAAACTTCGGTGATCACCACGGCAAAGAAGACGATCATCAAGTTTTCGAAGGAATACATTTCCGGGTTCCAAACACCCGAACGGGCGATGGTCATCATGCCGCCCGAGAACGTAGCACCGAACAAAACGCCGAGGCTAGCGACGATCATCACGGTTTTGAAAGAGGCGATGCGAGAACCGAGTGCACCGCTCAAGAAGTTGACTGCGTCGTTACTCACACCGACGAAGAGGTCGGAGCAAGCCAAAAGAAGCAAGAAAACAAGAATCAGGAGATAGAAATAATCCATTTTTGCATTGTTGGGTCTGAGAACATCGCTCAATGCGACCCGAGTTGTTGGAACTATGCGCGATTGTGCCTAGCGAATATGACAGGAATGTGACAAAAAACGTCATTTATAAAAATATTTTTATGTACCCATTAGGGAATCTTATGATTAACTTGGTAAAACTCTAGATGGGATTATCTTGGTCAATGGTGGGTGATATTGGGGTGTGAGATATAGAAAAAGCACCGTAAAATCGGTGCTTACATGCTAATTGTTAAAAAACCAAAAGCGTTAGCCTATCAATAGTATGGCCAAAGCAGGGTTATTTTCCTGAAGCGATCGTTTCTTCAGAGGTTAGAGGAACGCTCGACGCAAAAGTGTTTGATGTCGTTCGACAAAGACTCGAAGGTGTCTGCAAGAAGACCACAGAAGAAAACCGCCATCGACCGGCGTTACTTTCATGTAAGGGTGAGTGGATTGAAATCGCTCGATGCTATCCCAAGTCGAAAAGAGCGAATACTCATCACACCACAGATAGCCCCAACCCGAACGATAGTGATCCCGACAAAAGCCAACACTCAAAAGGATTTGTGTATTTGCATAAAGACGGATGATGGGAATGTAGGGCTCGTCGAGTTTTTTGCCGTAAGCCGTGCAACTCCAAAGATGACCGTTCGTTTCCTCGGGTTTAGGGATCAAGTGTTTGACGAAGTGCCGTGATGTATCCAAGGCGTTTTTCCAGGCTGCCTCACTCATGGCTAAGTCCAATTGGTGGCGAAGGCTCGGAGCCATGGCGTCGTAGACGGTCCGAAAAGAGGACGTGTCCTCGGTTTTGTCATTGCCATCGAGCCATTGCTCGAGGTCTTGGTCAGTAAAGAAGTCGGAGAATTTTCGAGCGTCGATCTCGTCCTTTTCTCGAAGAGCGAGGTTGTCTAACGTCAATCCGTGTTTTTGAGCAAGGGCAATGAGTCTTTTTTCTTCACGATCCAAATCATCGGCATCCATGGGTTTAAAAGCCAACTCTTCAATGATCACCCCTTGGGCGATGTGTCGCTCAAAGCGGGCAGGGAGGTTCGTCGTTTGCCCGATGTAAAGGCGTTCATGCGGCCGAATTTGCAGATAGATCCCACAAAAGCTCATCGGTTTGTCAGAGTCATTAGCGCTTTTGGCTAAGAGATTTCGAATCGACTTGATACCACGCACGTCAGCGATTCGCTCAAAGCCAAGTAGGTAAGCAGCGTGAAGTCCGAAGACGGAAATGTGTGCCATTTTTTGACCTTAAAAAGTGTAAAGCAAAAGCTCATAAACTGTGTTAACTAGCTCATTGATTTTGATAAGCATTATTTATTTGACTCCCCCCGAATGAAAATTTAAAATAAACGATGGAAATCTGCATGTTTTTGTGTTTGTTAATTCGTGATTTTGGGTAAGTAAAAATGTTCAAAAAGTTCCATCCGACCGATCCGTATCTCCAACACATCTACTCCATCAAGTCCAACCCCAAAAGCATTAAAACTAAGTTTTTGGATGTTCTTTTTCCCATCGTCGGAGATTTGGCAAGGGGTGTAGCCAAACGTCAAGCCAAATCAAAATTTGATCCCTATGGGCGTCCTCGATTTTGGGGTGTATCCGATTTCGATCGGCGATAAACTTTCAAATCTGTCCTCCCGTCGTAAAACGGGAGGATTTTTTAATGAGGCAGTTTTTGCCGATTGGTTTGATAACGTTCTTCAAAATCCCTTGCGGTGAAATGTTCAGTTTGAACACCAAACTCTTGAAGTGTCTTTCGGAGTGCCGGGTCAGTTTCAGCTTTCATTCGCAAGCTATCTTGATAACCT
>JAFNZB010000215.1 GCA_017383055.1 Burkholderiaceae bacterium
ACCTTTGAAGGTACTTTGGCGATCCAACAACAACTTTTACAAGACTATGAAGAGGATATCCAGAAGTACTTGGAAGGTTTGGATCGAACTCGAGTCTTGAACATTTTCCGTCAAATTCCGGTCCAATTAGCTCGTGAGAATAAAAAATTCCAAGTCAGCAAAGTGGCTCATGGTGCACGATCCAAGGACTATTGGGGCTGTGTTGAATGGTTGGAAAACGCCGGCATCATTAACCGATGCTCTTGCATGAATACACCAGAATTGCCAATTCGAGGCAATGTCAACCCGGAAAAGTTCAAGCTTTACTTCCATGACACCGGACTATTGGTTGCCTCTTTAGACCAAGAAGCACAAGAAGACCTCCGATTCAATAAGAATCTTGGTATCTATAAGGGAGCGCTTTATGAGAACTTCGTTGGAACAGCGTTGGTCGCTCAAGGTTACGATTTGTGCTACTACAAGAAAGATAACTCAACCTTAGAAGAAGATTTCTTTGTTCGTACGACGGATAGTTTGGTTCCGGTCAAAGTCAAAGCCGGTAATACCAAATCCAAATCGTTAAATATGTTAGTCAACGGAAAAGGTTACGAAGATATTCGATTTGGGCTTAAGCTTTGCGCTGGCAACATTGGCTATGAGAACAATATCTACACATTGCCTTATTTTTGTGCCTTTGTGCTACGGAAATGGCTCAAAACTCTCTAGCCTGGCTACGAGGATCGATTACCAAATCGGTCCTCATTCTTTTTCTACAAAATTTGGGTCGGCATACGTTTCAACCAAACCGAAATGCTCGAGGATCTCACGTAAAAGTTTCGGGCGATAGTTGATCTGTTCGGCGCAAACGCTCAGATATTTGGGATCGTCGATGATCTCCGAATGGATGTGTCCGTGGACATTGCCGTTGTAGCGCTTCATCTCAATGGGGTGCACCGGATAGTGGGTAAAGAGAAGCCCCGCCACACAAACTCGCGGCATCACACGCTTAAAGCCTGCCGTTTCCAAATATCGCCATTCGGAATATTCATCGTGGTTGCCTCGAACGAGGTATTTGACACCGTTGAGTTCTTTGAGACGGTGAAGTTCTTCTTTTACAAAGCACGTGTCACCCAAAAGGATCACTGAGTCATCGAGCTTCACGGTCTCATTCCACCAACCCTTCATCAATTGGAAACGTTGTTCGACGTCCGTAAAAAGCGATTGGCCTCGACGGTCGTACTTGAGAATATTTTCGTGAAAGAAATGCAGATCGCTCATCACATAGGTGCGATCGATATCCCAACGTTTCGGCATTCTTTAGCTCCTCACGTCAACGTCACAAATAAGGGCCAGAACTTCATGGCCAAGTAGCCCACGAGGCTTATAAGCAACATCGTGAGCAACGACAATTTCACGCCTTCTTTTAAGAGCGCATCGGTACTCAAACCGTAGCTCACGCCGATTGCACGGATCGATACCGGCAAAATGTAGGCACAGTTGACAGCCACGATCGTCACCAAGAGATACGGGATCGGATTGAGCATCAGCTCTTCTGTGAGACTCAAAATCACCGGAATCGAGATGGAAGCCGCTGCCGTATTGCTGGAGATTTCCGTTAAGAAAGTGCCCAAGAGCGCCACGGACATCATCGTTTCAAAGCCACCGTCCAACGGCAATTGCGTTAACCCCTTGGCAATCACTTGTGCGGCATCCGTTTCGGTGATCAATCGACCCAAAGCCAAACCGCCCGCAAACATAAAGATCATGCCCCACATGAGACCTTTTTCGGCATCGCGCCACGTGAGCATCCAACCGCCTTCATCACGAAGCACAAAGGTGAGCATCCCGAAAATAAAGAAGACGAAAGCCGGTTTGAGCGCCGGTAACCATTCGGCATACAACGGACGAGCAAAAGCCAAGACGGTCGCAGCGACGAAAAGCCATAACGCGATCTTTTCTCCGTGACTCATCTTCCCGAATTCGGCATAGGCTTGGCGGAAATACTCGGCACCGCCCTTCAAATGCTTACCCTTGGGGCATAAGCGGAACAAAATGAGGAGATTCAAAATAAAGACCAAAGCCAAAATCGGGATGAAACGATAGACCCAATCCATGTACATGAATTCGTGACCGATCAAGTTTTCGATGTAGCTCACAGCCACCAAGTTGGCACTACCGCCCAAGGGCGAGCCAAAGCCCCCGATCCCCGCGCCCCAAACGATTGCGAGCATGATGACCGTCGCAGCGGGACTGCGTTGTAAATCGTTTTCGCCTAAGAATTTGAGCATGGCAATGGCGACCGGCAAGAAGATCATCACAACCACCACATTGGGCAAGATGATCGACAAAACGGTTGAAGCGATCAACCACACGAAGACTTGGCTTTTAAGCGACGTACCGATATGGCAAAGGGAACCGATTGCCAAACGACGATCCAAATGGGTCTTCTCCCACGTGAGCGAAATCAATTCCGACCCCAAAAGGAGCACGACGATCTCGGAGAAGTATTGACTGATCAAGTGATTGGTCGGAATCAGATCAAAAAGCGCATTGATCGGAATGGGCAAAAAAGCCGTGATGGCGATATGCACGGGGTGTAAAACCCACCAAAGGCCCATCCAGACGACCGTGCCCAAAGCAACGGACTGCTTAAACGTGCAAACGTCGTTGCCCCATAAAAGAAGGATCACCAATAAAAATGCCACCGGACCGAGATAGAGTCGGCCCATGTCTTTATTTAACGGTAACTTAATACGCATATCGATTCTGATTCTGATCTGACTAATAACACTAGATTCATCTTAAACCTTTTGTTGAGATTGACGGGCTAAAGGACTGTTTCGGTTGCGAAAGATTGAAAAAAGGGAATCGCTTTACGCTTGCGATTCCCCTTATCTTTGTATTGGGAGTGCATTAGGCGGCGTGTTTGGCTAAGAACGGCAAGAGACGTTCGAGCACGGCTTGCGGTTGTTCTTCCGGCACAAAGTGACCGCATTGATCGATCGCATAACCTTCCAAGTTATCAGCCAAGGGCTCCCATTTGGCCATCACGTCCCAAAGTTTCCCCACGACGCCGTTCTTGCCCCAAAGCAAAAGGATCGGCGTCTTTATCTTCGTGGCACGGTCGGGTTCATCGAGCACCATGTCGATCGTGGCACTGGCACGATAGTCTTCGCAAATCCCATGCACGGTGCCCCATTGATTGAAACAGCGCGTGTATTCTGCCAAGACATCGGCCGGGAAATTCGCGCGAGCAGCGGGACCGATCTTGAGGTTCAAGTTGTAATTGATGAAACGATCGGGATCGGCCAAGAGACACGTTTCCGGGAAACCCACGCCTTGGATGTAGAAGAACCAGTGCCAGTACTTTTTGGCGAACTCTTCGCTCGTTTCCTTGTACATGTCGTAGGTCGGACAAATGTCGATCAAACAACAAGAGAGAATCTTGTCGGCGTGGTCGATCACCATACGGTGCAAAACCCGTGCACCACGATCGTGGCCGATCACGTGGAATTTCTCAAATCCCAATTGACGCATCACTTCGACTTGATCGTCGGCCATGGCACGCTTGGAGTAGTTCGAGTGATCGGGCAAGCCTTCAGGCTTAGAACTGTCCCCATAACCACGAAGGTCGGTAATGACGACCGTGTAGTGCTTCACAAGCTCGGGCGTCAGAAAACGCCACATCAAATGCGTTTCAGGATGGCCGTGAAGGAGCAACAAGGCCTCTTTCCCCGTACCGCCCACCAGTGTGTTGATTTGGATGTCGCCACCGACATCGATCATCTTTTGCGTGAATTCAGGGAAATAGGTTTGATCGGTACTCATGGAAATCACTCCTTAACGAACGCCCGGGAAGGCATCGACGTATTGGATCTTGATGTCAGGAAAAGAATCGACAAATTGGACTTTAAAGTCCGGGAACGCGTCGACGAATTGCCATAGACCGCATTGGTTGGCAAAAGCATTGACTCGCTTCACTTTCAAATCGGGAAAGCTGCGGACGACTTTGACTTTGATGTCCGGAAAGGCATTGACGACTTTCACCTTGCCATAAAGCGGGATGCCCTTGTAGGAGCACCCCGAGAGCGTACCGGCATGCGCCGACACCATCAAAATCGAAGAAAAAGCCAAAACGCTCAAAGGGATTCGCATCGTTTTACTTCTTCTCGTCGGCCACGAAGATCACTTCACCGAAATCACTGCCCGCATCACAGCGGAAGTG
>JAFNZB010000216.1 GCA_017383055.1 Burkholderiaceae bacterium
GCACCGGCTGACCCGGAAGAAATCATCGCTGCCAAAGCCGAAGGCATCCAATTCCATTTCTTGAGCTTGCAAGAAGCCATCTTGAGCGAAGAGGGGCATGTCACGGGTCTTCAAATCGTCAAGATGCGTCAAATCCCTGTCGAAGGCTCAAGCCGCGGCAAACTCGAGCGCATCGAAGGCACCGAAACGGTGATTCCGTGCACCAATTTGATTGCCGCCATCGGCCAACGTCTTGACCGTGAAGTGCTATGTGACGATGACGGTATCATGTTTGATCGTCGAGGCAACATCTCGGTGACGGAAGCATTGGCCACGACCCGTCCGGGCGTGTTCGCAGGCGGCGACTCAGCAACGGGCCCGACCACCTTGATCGACGGTATGGCTCAAGGCCAAATCGCCGCTCAATCGATCCATGAATATTTGACCCGCGGTTCCGTTGGCTTCGTCGCTCGTCGCCGTATGGGTGAGATCGTCAAGAAGGGCAAACTCCTGCAAGAAGACGATCCGAAGATCGACCTCTGTCAACAAAAGCGTCAACCTCAAAAGACGTTGCCGATTGACGCTCGCCAAGGCAACTTCGAAGAAGTCGATTTACCGATGACGGAAACTGAAGCCATAGCTGAAGCCGATCGCTGCATGCGTTGCTATCGCATCTACGGTGTGGTGACGCAATTGCCGATTCCGGGCAACCACATCCATAACCAAGCGGTTTAAAGGGGAGTGAGCATCATGAGTGAATTAAAGACGGCTTGGTTTAACGGTAAGCCCATCCAATTTGAAGAAGGCAAGACCATTTTGGAAGTGGCTCGTGCCAATAAGATTTTTATCCCGACGCTTTGCGCCTACATGCCGCTCGATCATAAACCCGGCACGTGCCGCATGTGTTTGGTCCATTTGACCGATCCCGGTGAAAAAGAAGGTCGAATCGTCACGGCTTGCACGACGCCGTTGCGCGAGGGTCAGAAGGTTTTGACCCGAATCGAACAAGTTCGTCGCATGCAACGCTTGCAAATGGAATTGATTTTCGCCGACCACGATCAAGACTGTAAGAGTTGCTTGCGTCACGGTGACTGCGAATTGCAAGACGTAGCGTTGTTCGTGGGTATGCACGAAGGCATCACGGAAGTCTCTTGCAAGTCCGATCGTCCTTATGACGACTCCTCCGTCGGCATCGTACGAGACGTCAATAAGTGCATCCGTTGCGGTCGTTGCGTGGAAGTCTGCCGCCAAGTCCAAGGGATCGGTGCTTTGACGATTGACGATTACGGCATCCACAGCGGCGTGGCCATGACGGGCGCCAAACAATGGGCCGACTCCACCAAATGCATCCAATGTGGTCAATGCACGTTGGTCTGTCCGACGGGTGCCTTGACGGAAAAAGACCAAACCGATGACGTGTTGATGGCAATCGACAACCCCAAGATCACGACGGTCGTGGAATTTGCACCGGCCGTACGAGTGACCTTGGGTGAAGAATTCGGTTTGCCGCCCGGCGTTAACGTTGAAAAACGCATCGTCTCGGCTTTGCGTACGATGGGTGTCGATTACGTGATGGACACGAATTTCGCCGCCGACATGGTCATCATGGAAGAAGGAACGGAACTCTTGCAACGCTTGCAAAAGCGTGCAGCCGGTGAAGACGTCTGTCTTCCGATGTTTACGAGTTGCTGCCCGGGCTGGGTCAACTACGTTGAACAACACGAACCGCGCATCATGGACTATCTCTCGACGACCAAGTCCCCGCAAGCCGTGTTCGGTGCGTTGGCTAAGAAATACTTACCGGAAAAATTGGGCGTTGAGCGCGAAAACTTGCGTGTCATCTCCATCATGCCGTGTACGGCCAAAAAGGGTGAAGCGGCTCGTGACAACCTCACGCAAGACGGTCGTCCCGACGTGGATATCGTTTTGACGGTTCGAGAATTGGCTCGTTTGATCCGTCGAGGCGGTTTGCATTTGCGCGATTGTGAAGAAAGCGAATTCGATACCGATCTCTTCACGACGGGCACGGGTGCTGCCGTCATCTTCGGCACGACGGGCGGCGTGATGGAAGCGGCCGTTCGTACGCTTTATGCACTCACCCACGGCGGTGAAACTTTACAACCCTTGGTTTATACGCCGGCTCGCGGCCTAGAGGGCGTCAAGGAAAGCGTGGTCGACTTGGGTGAATTGGGTCAAGTTCGCTTGGCGATCGTTCACGGCATGGCTCGCACGCAAGCCTTGATCAAGAAGATGGCCGAACACGACGTCGAATACGACTTCGTCGAAGTAATGGCATGCCCCGGCGGTTGTATCTCCGGTGGCGGCAATCCGCGCTTAAAGAACAACTATCAAGCACGCGCCACGCAACGCCAAGAGGGTCTTTATCAGATCGACGGCGATGCGCCGATCCGTGAGTCCCATAAGAACCCGCAAGTGCAAGCCGTTTATGCTGAACACTTGGGTGCTCCGGGCTCTCATATCGCTCACGAGCTCTTACACTGTGAGTATCGCTCCAAGAAGGCTGAGCCCGTTGCATTTGACGTTCACAAGCTTTGGCAAAAATTGAATCAAC
>JAFNZB010000217.1 GCA_017383055.1 Burkholderiaceae bacterium
CTTTAGCCAATTACCTTTTTCAATTGGGCGGTACGATCAAGATCGAAAAGAATAGTTACCGTAGTTTCCAACGCAACTTTGGAAAATCGACTCAGCGACACGGCATGGGCGAGTTCATATCGACAATCAAACGTAAGGCTGCAAGTGCCGACTTGGTAGTTGAAGAACTCGATGCGTATGACTTGAAGATGAGTCAGTACGATCCGATGACGGATACGTACACGAAGAAGCCGTTGAAACAACGTTGGCATCGTTTGGGAGAGACGAACACAATCGTGCAAAGAGATGTGTTCTCTGCATTCTTAGCGTGCCATGTAACGGATAAAGGACATGACCGAGAGCGACTTTTAACCAAGTGGCGGGCTGCGGAATTGCTGCTTCGAGATGCCGGTCTGTGTCTGACGTATCAACCGCGTAACGATCAAGATTGGGCGCAAGCTCTATCGAGACTCACGAGGGAGCCCAAACCGATGGTTTGGATTCCAACGGATAAGCGGTGCATCTCGAACACTGTGTATGCAGAGCGACCTCTTGCCGCAAATCCAACAGGAAGCAACAAGAAATGTTCTGCACAGGTCACAGTGAATCCTTCGAATTAATTCGAAGGTTGTTCAATGGTGTTTTTCGGAAGAATTTTTGAGAGATTTTTCAGAAAAAGGACCGCCACGTAACTGATGATGCAAAAGGCGATTGCCAATTCCACGTTGGCAAGCGTTCGCAATTCCCAAGCATATTGTTGAGCATTTTCAAATTGTGCAACGTAATCGCTCATCTTGAAGAGAGCTGTAGCACCGATTGCCAATGGGAAGGTGAAAGCGGCAAAGCCGGGCGAGAACGGTAAACGAAGCAGTTTAAAAAGCGATAAATAGATAACACCGGTCATCAAGACGGCGATACCGAGCAACACCGCACATAAAAGCGCGGACGGCTCTTGCACAACGGTCAAAAGACCGGCCAACGAGAGGCTAGCCGGCGCAGCCAAAATGGCAATCGTTGGCTTTGCACCATCGGGGACCTCCGCGTAAAACATTAAGCGATAGATCATGACGGGGAGCATGACGGCGTAAGCAACGATACCGATCGTCAATAAAATTTGAGCGAATTCGAACCATTGCGGACCGGGACAGGCCACGTCAGCCACAATGATGCCGACGGGAGGAATGAACCAACTCGGGACCATGTGATTCATTTGGCGCTCGCGCATACGAAAGACGATGAAAGCGGCCAAAAAGATCAAATGCACGATAACGGCCGCTAACCATAAGTATTCGCCCACAATGGGTAAGAAATTACCGATGGCTTTCGAGACGACCATCGTAGCCATGGCAAACGTTGGGACGATGCTACCCAAGACCGGATGGCGAAGATCGACCAAAAGTGTATCGGCGTGAAAAACGAAGCGTGTGAGTAAGCTCACCAACAAAAACGCAGCGATGCCGGCGCCCACCAACTGCCCCATGCCGTGAAGCGGCAAAGCATTTTCCAAGCTCCAACCCAGACTCGAAATCCCTAAAGCTAAACCGGCCACGGGCGTGGGCAAAGCACGTACACGTTTGATCATAAATTTGTTCCTAAAAATAATCGCGTTATTTTAGCGATTCTCAAAGTCCTCGTTGTTAAATAACGGCATCTGTTCTGTGAGTGCCAAAAGTCGTTCTTCAATGTCGGTTTTGCTCACGGTCAGGCCCAATAAACGGATACCGCGATAGGGGATATCAACCGAGGCCAGTAGTTGTTGAGCCATGGGTTTAATGATCGAGGCATCGTTGAGTAATTGTGATTGCCCCAAGCTTCGCGTTACGGTTGTAAAGTCGGGAAAGCGAACTTTGAGCGTAAGGCGTTTACCGTCAAAATGTTTTTCGTTGACACGACCCACCAAATCGGCGATTACTTCATCGAGGACTGGATCCAAAGCCTCGGGTTTGACATCGTTTCGGAATGTATGTTCACAACCGACGGACTTTCGGTCTCGGTGTGCGTTGACAGGACGATTATCGATCCCTCTTACGAATTGGTAATAGTTCAAACCCGCTTTGCCGAAAAGGTCGGTAAGCATGGGTAAACTCATCTCGCGCAATTGTGGCGCGGTTTTAATGCCCATGGCATGCAAGCGTTTGGCCGTGGCCGGACCAATGCCCCAAAAGGCCTCAATCGGGAGTCGATCGATAAAATCGAACGCTTGATCGGGGTGGATCACGCAAAGTCCGTCGGGTTTACGGTAGTCGCTGGCGATCTTCGCAAGGAATTTGTTGTAGCTCACACCGGCACTTGCCACCAAGTGCAACTCTTCTCGAATCTCTTTTTTAATGCGTTTTGCGATGTTGAGAGCAAGCGTAGCCCCGATCTTGTTTTCGGTGACGTCCAAAAAGGCTTCGTCGAGTGAAATCGGTTCGATCACATCAGTGTAACGATGAAAGATCTCGTGGATCTGAGCGGAGACCGCTTTGTAGTGGTCCATTCGAGAGCCGACGAAAATAAGTTGTGGGCAAAGCTCCTTGGCTCGGCTACTGGGCATTGCCGAATGCACGCCGAATTTCCGAGCCTCATAGCTTGCAGCCGCCACAACGCCACGACCGCCCGCATGCCCCACGGCAATGGGTTTGCCGCGCAGTTCCGGGTGGTCGCGCTGCTCCACGGAGGCGTAAAAAGCATCCATGTCGACGTGAATGATTTTTCGAAAGGACTTCTCAGACATAGAACAATTGTCTCAGAAAAACTTTCTTTAGGTGTGCTCTATCGCTGTCATTGTTTAGACGAAAACGTCTCTTTTCTTAATAGGGGGCGCTCGCTATAATGCGGCGTTTCTTTTGAATGAAGTATCGGATTTTTAAATGATCGAATTGGTTGAAGTCATCGGGATCGCCGTCGCACTTTCC
>JAFNZB010000218.1 GCA_017383055.1 Burkholderiaceae bacterium
AGGGCGGTGAAGTGATCGAAGATCCATACATGGCTCCGAAGGCTGACGTGGTGGTTGACGCCATGTTCGGCGTGGGCATCAAGAAGGCCATCTCCGGCGACTTCATCGACGCTGCGCTTTGGTTCAATGAACGTCAAGCTTTGCACATGGCCATCGACGTCCCGTCCGGTATCGATGCTGAAACCGGTATGTGGAAGGGCGGCATCAAGGGTTGTATCGCTGACATGACCTTGAACTTGATCTCTGCCAAGGCCGGCTGCTTCATGAACGACGGTAAGGACGCCAGCGGCATGGTCACGCTCTCCGAACTTGACCTCTCCGTTCCCCTTTCCACGACGAGCTTGATCGACACGGACGACTTCAAGCACATCCTTGAATTGCGTAAGTACAACTCTTATAAGGGTACGTACGGTCACTGCGTGGTGATCGGCGGTGCTAAGGGTAAGGTTGGTGCTGCATTCTTGGCTGCACGCGCCGCATTGAAGATGGGTGCCGGTACGGTCACGGTCGAATTGATGCACAAGGACGGTCCGAGCTTTGACCCGATGTGCCCGGAACTCATGGTGACGGACGAACCGGTGGATCTCTCTACGGCTGACGCCATCGTGATCGGTTGCGGCATGGGCTTTTCTGAAGAAGCCAAGGCTCGTTTGATCGCTGCGATCGAAACGAACGTGCCGGTGATCATCGATGCCGATGCATTGACGATGATCGCCAATGACCAAGAACTCGAAGACATGGTGCTTTCTCGCCGTCAACATACGGTCTTGACCCCGCATCCGGGCGAAGCTGCACGCATCTTGAAGCGTACGATCGCTGAGATCCAAGCCGACCGTTTGACGACGGCTCGTGAAATCTCCATCCAAACGGGTGCTATCACGGTCTTGAAGGGTACGGGCACGGTGGTGTCGTTGCGTAGCTCTCGCGCTTGGGTGAACCCGACGGGTAACGCTTGCTTGGCTACGGCCGGTGCCGGTGACGTCTTGGCCGGTATGATCGGTTCGTTCTTTGCTCAAAAGTTCGACATGGTGAGCGCCACGTTGGGCGGTGTTTGGTTGCACGGTGAAAGCGTACGCGCACGCAATTCCGGTATCCTCGCTTCCGACATCATCGATCGCGCCGCTCGCGCCATGGAAGTATTGCG
Source organism: Burkholderiaceae bacterium (assembly GCA_017383055.1). Taxonomy (GTDB): domain Bacteria; phylum Pseudomonadota; class Gammaproteobacteria; order Burkholderiales; family Burkholderiaceae_F; genus Aphodousia. The sequence continues at coordinate 1,145 of JAFNZB010000218.1, forward strand.
TTGGGGTGGCAATCCCGACGACATGGTCGACCCCTACGAAGAAGGCGAATTCGAACTCGATGAAGACGGTCCGGGTGAAGCCATCGCTCGTTCGATGGGTGCCGAACACTAATTCGGTTCACGCCTGATACTAAAAAGCTCCGCACCTCGAATGCGGAGCTTTTTCTTTTTCATCAATGATTTATAACTTCATCTAAAGTAGTAATTTAACCCTTTCAGGAGCTGCTAATACAAAAGCCTTCCAAGGAGATATCCAAGGAAGGCTTTGTGATGAAGATGACACTGATTAATGGTCAGACTTCAAACCGGCACCGCACATCATCGTCAAGCAGTCCGTGGTCGGACCGTGCTTCTTGCAGTACTCGAGGTAAGCAGCATAGTTAGCAGCCGTCGTGTGTTCGCAATAAACACCCTTGGCAGCCAATGTAGCGCGAGCCGGCAAAATGGACTCTTCAGGCACCGAGACCACTTCGATGTCGTATTTTTCGATCATGGCCATGATTTCGTCACCACGCATCGGCACGCCGATGGCAATGCCTTCGGCCAACGTGGGTTTGGGCGTGATCTTGGCAGCATGCTTTTCACCGCGTTCAACAGCGACGGCAAACGGAGCACAATTTTCACCTTGGATGGCGATGATCTTCGGCATGTGATCGATCACACCGCTTGCTAACAACTCTTCACAACCCTTGACGGCACCGATAAAGATCGTACCGTTACCGAGCGGGACAAAGATGTGTTCGGGCAATCGACCGAGTTGTTCCCAAGTTTCATAAATGTACGTCTTCGTGCCTTGATAGAAGAAAGGATTGTAGACGTGGTTGCAGTAGTACTTACCGCCTTCCTTGACAGCGGCACGGCAAACGTCAGCACAGTGATCGCGAGAGCCTTCGATCACGTGAGCCGTCGCACCATGAGCTTGGATCATGGCGATTTTCTTGGGCGACGTGCCTTCAGGCACATAGATGTCACAGCCGATACCGACTCGACCGCAATAGGCCGCGACGGAATTGCCGGCGTTGCCGCTGCTGTCTTGAACGACGGAATCGACGCCGATTGCCTTGGCGTGGGCGACCAAAACAGCGGCACCACGATCTTTAAAAGAGAGGGTCGGCATGTAGTAGTCCATCTTCAACATCAAGTTGTCGTCGAACTTCACGATCGGGGTCATCCCCTCACCCATCGTCACCTCTTTCCATACGTCGCCTTCCAACGGTAACCAATGACGATAGCGGAAAAGACTCCAGCAATTGCGATCGATCAGAGCCGGATCGAACTTCGGAGCCGTGTAATCCAATTGCCAAAGACCGCCACAGGCGCATTGGGCCTCACGGGTCGTCACCGGTTCGCGGTGACCGCATTGAGAACAAACGTAATAGAGCATGATCGATCCTTAGTTTTCGGGCATTTCAGCAACGGCTTCGATTTCAACCAAGCAACCGAAGTGCAACGTGGTGGTCGAAACGATGACTCGAGCAGGTTTGTGTTCACCAAAGAATTCGGCGTAGACCTCATTGATCGGGCCCCAATAGTTCACATCGGGCGTATAGACGCGACACATCACCACATCGTTGCGAGAGACACCGGCTTCTTTTAAAACGCGATCGACATTATCAAGGGCCAAACGCGTGTGATCCTTGATATCGCCTTGACAGACTTCACGCGTATCGGGGTCGATCGACAATTGACCCGACACGTAAAGCATGCCGCGGCTGATAACGCCAGCCGTGTAATGGCCTTTATTTTCTCCCTTAAAGGGCGGGCAAACCATTTTCATTTTCTGATGCTCCCAATTGAAATCAACCGAACCATTATCGCACTTTAGAAGTGTCAAAACCGTGACTTAGGCTAACGAAACAAAGCAAAGATTACGCAACGTTAGGAGTAGAATTTTTAAGTATCAGTATGTCGGTAAGGAGTCGATGATGAGTGAACTCAATGTGGTCGAACTCTATAAGAGTTTGCATGAGATGGCTGAACTGAGTCGCGTTGAATTTAAAACGACGGCATTTTTAAAAGATCACATGGCTCGCTTGGGCTATAAGATCGGTTGTGGTTTTGGCCCCAATGACACGGGGTTTATTGCAGAGATGGAAGGCAGTGAGCCCGGTCCCACGATGCTCCTTCGTGCCGACATCGATGCACTCCCCTTTATCGTAGACGGTCAAAAGGTTGCGATCCACGCTTGTGGTC
>JAFNZB010000219.1 GCA_017383055.1 Burkholderiaceae bacterium
ATTCAAAATACCAAGCCATTTAAAAATAGATAATCTAAATTCTGAGACTGTTACCTCATCTCGAAAAGGCCCTTGCCATTGTATTCAGTTAAAAGCATAACTTCATTTACCTTATTACTCTTGTCATAGCAAACTTGATAGGCAACTCTATCACCACTAAATGCCGCTTCTGTCGGAGTACCAACAACTTCCCATAACCCAAGCGTGAAAACGTCTGCAACCCCATGAAGAGCTGCTCTACCTACTTTACTTGCCACCGCATAACCTTGAACAAAAGCAAAGACTTCACAGGTTCTACCCTTAGCATCAGTATCTTGTGCTAACGGATGACCAAATTCCGCTAAGAGTTGAACTCGAGGAGTTCCCAGTTTAAAAAGATTGACGTTCTTTTTATCTGGTTGTTTGGCTGCCATAAAAACTGAGCAGCCAGTTAACATACACGTCAAAAAACAGGCGACAATTAACTTTTTCATACAAAGCCCTTCTGAATTCGTCTAACTAACTTTATTTTACAAAGTTAAATCGTTTTTTTCGTTTAGAAAAGAATAGAACCGATCCCAAAACCGACCGCCACGGCTGTCACCGTTGCAACCAAACCGGGCAACATGAACGAGTGATTCAACACATATTTCCCAATTCGGGTCGTACCGGAAAGGTCAAAGGAAATGGCTGCTACTAAAGAACCATAGGTCGGAATGAAGAAATAGCCGTTCACGGCTGGGAACATCCCGATCAACGCTTGCGGAGGCAACCCCATCGCGACACCGATCGGCATCACAGCACGCGCCGTTGCTGCTTGGGAATACAAAAGCACCGACACAAAAAAGAGCACGAAGGCAAAGGTCCACGGTTCGGCTTGTACCAGCGAGCCGAAAAGCTCAAGAATCACGGCTTTGTTGCTCGCCACAAAGGAATCGCCCAACCAAGCCAAACCAAAGATGCCAACCATGGCAACGATACCGGCGCGCATCGTCGGGGTCGATACGATGGAAGCGACATTAGGCTTACAGATCACCAAAATCGCAGCCGCCACCACCAACATGAAGATTTCCAATACCGTGGCCATGCCTAAAGGACTATCGGCACCGGGGAGCGTTCGCAATTGCGGCACAAACCCTGATAACACGGCCAGACCCACGCCACCTAAAAACACCAACGCAGAAAGCTTTGCGGATGTAGGAAGCGCCTCTCGTTGACAAACGGGCTTAGGCGTCGGAATGAGACCGGCTTTTAATCGAGCTTGATAATCGGGATCATCGGCCAAATTACGGCCAATGCCCAAAGAAACGATCCCGGCAACGATGACGCCGGACAACGTGGACGGTACGCAGATCATCAGAATCTCAGCCAAACCCCAATCGGTCCAACCATTACCGGCAAAAAGGCCCAACAGAGCAGCCGTCGCAGCCGATACGGGTGATGCGGTAATGGATTGTTGAGAAGCGATCGTCGCCACAGCCAATTGACCTTCCGGACGGAAACCGGCGGCGATAGCAGTCTCATAGATCACCGGTTGCAAGGGATAAACGACGTGACCGGTGCCGGCCAAGAACGTGAACAACCACGTCACCATCGGGGCAACGATCGTAATATTTTTCGGATTGGCGCGAATGATGCGTTCGGCAACGCGAACCAAGAAATCGATCCCGCCCGCAGCATCCATCGTTGCAGCGGCGGTCACCACACCCAAGATGATCAAAAGCACATCCACCGGGGGTGCAGTCGGAGTGACGCCAAAGAGAACAGCCAATAAGAATAAGCCGACGCCACCCCAAATACCGAGGCCAACACCGTTAAAACGGGCGCCGACAAAAATTGCGAACAAGACGATCGCAAATTCAAGAAAGAGAGTCGCAGTCATTATCTATCAGGGCATCTGTGGCTTCAGATGCTCTTCCTTTCTAGTAAGACAGGCTTTTAACGAAAAAGTACCTCGTACCCCTTGAGAGGGTACGAGGTCCTTTAGAGAAACAAATCAATCACCGAAGCGATTAATTACATTTCGAACTTCGGAGCGATCAAGTTTTGAAGATTGAACGTTGCGTCCCATTCTTCTTGCGTCATCAACTTGCGTTCTTCAACGACGAGTTGATGCAAGGACTTGCCCGTGTGATAGCCTTCGTGAGCGATTTCAGAGCAAACCTTGTAACCGAAGTGCGGCTTCAAGAGCGTAACGATACCCAAGGAGTTCATAACGAGATCCTTGCAGTGTTCAACGTTAGCCGTGATGCCGTCAACGCACTTCGTGCGCATACCGTTCATAGCGTTGGTCATGACCTTCATACCGAAGAACAATGCCCACGTGATCGGCGGTTCCATAACGTTCAATTCGAGCTGACCAGCAGAAGCAGCCAACATGACCGTCGTATCCAAACCGATAGCGACGAAGCATGCTTGGTTCATGGCTTCCAATTCAACCGGATTGACCTTACCCGGCATGATGGAAGAACCCGGTTGCATTTGCGGCAAGTTCACTTCAGACAAGCCCGTACGCGGACCGGAAGCCAAGAGACGCAAGTCGTTGCAGACCTTCGTCAACTTGATTGCCAAGCTCTTCATGGCGCTAGACAAAGCGACATAAGAACCGCAGTCGGACGTAGCAGCGATCAAGTCTTCGCTGTTCTTGAGCGGGAGACCCGTCAAGTCAGCCAAGATCTTGGAGCACAATGCCGGGTATTCCGGGTGTGCCGTCACGGTCGTACCGATAGCGGTAGCGCCCATGTTGATCGTGTAGAGGTGTTCTTGAGCTTCCTTGATCGTCTTGATTTCGTCAGCGATCGTGAAGCCCCAGCCGTGGAATTCTTGACCCAAGGTCATCGGCACAGCGTCTTGCAAGTGCGTACGACCCATCTTCAAGACAGACTTGAACTCTTCAGCCTTCTTGTAGAAGGATTCGACGAGTTCTTCAACAGCCTTCAACATGACTTGGCTGCGGAGCAACAAGCCAACGTGGAAAGCCGTCGGGTACGTGTCGTTCGTAGATTGACCGAAGTTAGCGTGGTCGTTCGGAGACACCAAAGCGTAGTCACCCTTCTTGGAACCCAACTTTTCAGCGGCCAAGTTGCAGATAACTTCATTGCAGTTCATGTTCGTGGACGTACCGGCACCACCTTGGATCCAGTCCGTAACGAATTGGTCGTGGTACTTACCAGCGATCAATTGGTCACAAGCCCAGATCAAAGCGTCAGCGACGTCGGCCGGGATCGTACCGAGTTCCTTGTTGGCCATAGCAGCAGCCTTCTTCACATAGCCGTAGCCGATGATGAAGAACGGTTCTTGTGCCATAGACATTTCCGTGATGCAGAAATTTTCCTTACCACGCGTGGTTTGAACACCGTAGTAGCAATCGTCAGAAATTTCCTTGCCACCAAGGAAGTCATATTCAATACGAGACATGTTTATTTAGCTCCTCGTTAATAAAAACTCGAAGGCGTCTAAATGGCGTCTTCATTTTTTGACTTTTTCAACCGAAAACATTCGGCCGCCGCCCAGGCGTCTCACTGCATAGGCGGAGTCATCGTTGTTTCCTCCGGTTTATACCAATAAACCTTCGGTTTTTTACTACATCAACATCAACAATCCATTGTTACCAACAGACTTTCGGTCCGTTGAGTCTCAGTAGGGTTTCAAAGTTCGTTTGTGACGATGGAGGAGATTATAAAAATCCCCTCCATTCGATCTCAATGAACCTTGAGAATTACTTCACGACCTTGATCGGAATCGGCTTCTTCGGCGTCGGCAAAACCTTGTCGTAGCCGCGGATACCTTGTTCGGCCATCTTACGACGGACGAAAGCGATTTGCGTCTTCAACGGCAATTGCTTCGGGCAGAAGTCGTGGCAAGCCAACAAGGACATGCAACCGAACACGCCGGAGTCGTCACCGACAACTTCGTAGAAGTCAGCGTCGTTACGTTGGTCGCGCGGGTCCAAACGGAAGCGAGCGATCTTATTGATGGCAACACCACCAACGAAGTCCGGGCGCATACGGACCGTACCGCAACCAGCGATACAGCAACCGCATTCCACGCAACGGTCCAAGAGATAAATATCTTCGGCCAATTGCGGGTCCATCGGTTCTTCCTTGTGACGGACGTCAACTTCTTCTTCCTTCAAGTGAACCCACGTTTCCATGCGTTCGCTCATGTTGCGCATCCACTTACCCGTGTTAACGGACAAGTCACCGATCAATTCGAAAGCCGGCAACGGAGCCAACGTGAATTCCGTCGGCAAGTCGCGCGTCAACGTACGGCAAGCCAAGCCCGGCTTACCATTGATCATCATGGCGCAGGAACCGCAGATACCAGCGCGGCAAACGAAGTCAAATTGCAAAGACGGATCTTGCTTGTCGCGAAGTTCGTTCAATGCAATGAACAACGTCATGGAAGCGGATTCTTCCAATTCGAACGTCTGCATGTGCGGAACAGAGGCCGGATCGGCCGGGTTGTAACGCAAGATGCTGATCTTGAGCAGACGACCCTTGGTTTGATTGTTATTATGACTCATTTTTCGTCAGCTCCTTAGGCGAGGGGTTCGTCGATACGTTCGTTCTTACCTTGCAAGCGCGTCGGCAAGAGGTGTGCGTACGGCATGAGAGCGTTTTGGATAGCAAAACGGTCGGCGCCTTCGGCTTCCATCTTAGCGCGGATTTCATCGACTTCAGCTTGACGCTTAGCCGTATCCGGGTGATCGATGTAGTTCTTGGCACCGTAGCCACGCCAACCCGGGGGCAATTCCATCTTGTTGACGTCGAGTTCTTCGTAAGAGAGCGTCGGCAACGTGTCGGATTCGTTCGTCCAGGCAGCCAACGTACGCTTGAGCCACTTGCTGTCGTCACGGACCGGGTAGTCTTCACGGAAGTGAGCACCACGGGATTCCGTACGGGTAGAAGCACCAACGGCGATAGCCAAAGCCAAGCGCAACATCTTTTGCGTACGGTATGCGTACGTCAATTCGGCGTTAGCGCCCAATTGGCTCTTACAACCAACGTTGTAGGAACGCTTCAAGAGGTCTTCCAATTCGCTAACAGCGCTTTCCATGTCAGCACCGCGACGGAAAATACCGATCTTGGACGTCATGATGTCTTGCATACGTTCGCGCAAGACCGTAGCGTCTTCCGTACCCTTACCGTTGCAGAATGCATCAAGCTTAGCTTGTTCGCGCTTGATGAAGTCGTAAACGACGGACGTCGGGATGTCGATGACGTTTTCAGCCTTTTCGCAGAAGTCAGCGATGAATTCGCCAACCAACATACCTGCGACGACCGTTTCAGCCACAGAGTTACCGCCCAAGCGGTTGAAACCGTGCATGTCCCAGCAAGCTGCTTCACCAGCGGCGAAGAGGCCCTTCAATTGACGGCTTTCGCCCGTGTGGTCGGTACGAACACCACCCATCGTGTAGTGTTGTGCCGGACGAACCGGGATCCATTCCTTCGTCGGGTCAACGCCCAAGAAGTAGTGGCAGATTTCGTAAACTTCGCGCAAGTTGTGCTTGATGTGGTGTTCGCCCAAGAGCGTGATGTCCAACCAGATGTGTTCACCGAAGCGGCCCTTCACACCCTTACCTTGGGCAATACGTTCTTCCATACGACGGGAAACCACGTCACGGGAAGCCAATTCCTTCTTTTCCGGTTCAACGTCCGGCATGAAGCGGTGACCGTCCGTATCGCGCAACAAACCACCGTCACCACGGCAGCCTTCCGTCACGAGAATACCGGCCGGGAAGATACCCGTCGGGTGGAACTGAACAGCTTCCATGTTACCCAACGTAGCAACGCCCGTTTCCAAAGCCAAAGAGTGACCCGTACCTTCACAGATTTGTGCGTTCGTCGTCACGCGGAAGAGCTTACCAGCACCGCCCGTAGCGATAGCCGTAGCCTTAGAAACATAAGCCATCAATTCGCCCGTGATCAAGTCACGAACGACAGAACCGTAGCAACGCTTGCCGTCGTGAATCAAAGCGATAGCTTCGACACGTTCGACAACCGGAACACGTTCAGCGATGATACGATCGCTAACAGCGTTCAACATAGCGTGGCCCGTGCCGTCAGACACGAAGCACGTACGCCACTTCTTCGTACCACCGAAGTCACGTTGACCGATCAAACCGGCAGCTTCCTTACGTTCCGTAATCGTGACGCGTTCGCCGTTAATAATCACTTGGCGATCACCCGGGGTGATACGGCTCCAGGGCACACCCCAAGCAGCCAATTCACGCACAGCCTTCGGAGCGGTGTTCACGAACATACGTGCGACGTCTTGGTCGGCACCCCAGTCGGAACCCTTAACCGTATCTTGGAAGTGGACGTCTTCGTTGTCGCCCAAACCCTTGATCACGTTACCTAAGGATGCTTGCATACCACCTTGAGCAGCCTTAGAGTGAGAGCGCTTCGGCGGAACAAGCGACAAGACGATGCTGTCATGACCGCGGCGCTTAGCAGCAACTGCCATACGCAAACCGGCCAAGCCACCACCGATCACCAGTACGTCGGTGTAGATGATTTTCATAATTACTTGGTCTCCTTGATCCAAGAGGGCCACCACTTCCAGATCTGAACAAGCCTCCAAAAGTGGCAGAGGTCTTCTTATAAAAAGGTTCCCCTAGTCGTCTTCGCGCTTACTAACGAGTCGTTTGCTTCGGGAAACCCAAGAGAAAAAGACTTCTCTTTTTCGAGTCTCTGCCTTTTATCAAAGGGGATAAAAGACAAAGCCTCAAGCAATTGACTCTTGCAACAAAGATCGGACAAAAACTTCATTTTCCTCACCAGCCGCCGTTTGTCGGACAACGGTTGATTCTCAATCGAAGAAAATGATTACAAACTCAGAATCGTCTCTTTAGGATGCAAAAAAGCTTCGGATCAGACAACTCTTTCCCGAAACGACTCCTTATCTAAAGAAACTCATTCTTCTCCATCTGTGTCAACGGTCACAACAACCCTAAACACAATCCGAGATTGTGTGGAGAGTTTAGAGAGCAAACACTCTGACACCCATAGGGAATAACCCGAAGTTTACACGAAAGTCCACACGGAAGTTCTCACAACTCGGGCTACACCTTCAAAGTTTGACTCAAAGCAGAAAAATTATCAAATTTTTAGCCATTTCCCGAGCCGCTTAGAGGCAATAAAAAAAGCCATTGGCAAACTAAAAATCAATTATCATTGACCTATCATCATTTCATTTCCACGGGGAGAAAATCATGACTCACGAAATCATCCACACCGACAAGGCTCCGGCTGCCATCGGTCCGTACTCTCAAGCCACGCGTGGCACGGCCACGGTCTTTACGTCCGGCCAATTGGGTATCGTTCCTGCTACGGGTGAATTGCCGGTCGATTTCGAATGCCAAGCTCGCCAAGCATTTGAAAACCTCAAGGCCATCGCAGAAGCTGCCGGCGGCAACCTCTCCAACGCAATGAAGATCACAATCTTCTTGACTGATATGGCCAACTTCCCGGTCGTCAATCAAGTCATGCAAGAATACTTCGAAGCACCGTTCCCGGCTCGTTCCTGCTTTGCCGTAGCCGCATTGCCTAAGGCTGCCGCTGTTGAAGTTGAAGCCATTTTGGCCATCTAATTGAATGCATCATGGCAACGAGCAACTTTGCACTACGTAAAAAGGGCGAAAAACTCGCTCCGCTTTCAGAACGCTTAACCCGATTGGGACTAACGCGCGACTGGGATTTCGTATTGCATTTGCCGTTACGCTATGAAGACGAGACGGCAATCACTTCGATTGCCCGTCTCGTTCCAGGCGAAGCTCAACAATGTGAAGGCGAAGTCATCCGCAGCGATGTCGTTCGACGTCCGCAAGGCAATCAATTGCAAGTCACTGTTCGCGACGCCACCGGCCACTTGCAAGTTCGCTTTCTTCACTTTTACCCGTCTCAACTCAAGCAACTAGAGGTTGGAAAACGCGTTCGTCTTTACGGTGCCGTCCGCCAAGGCTATTTAGGCCTTGAGATGGTGCACCCCAAAGTCAAAGTACCGACTAACGGATCAGAGTTGCCGACTACGCTCACGCCCGTCTACCCTGCCGGCGAAGGCATCACGCAACCGTGGCTTCGTAAACGCATCGCCCGAGCCCTGCTCGATGTCGAAATCAAAGACCTCCTTCCGGAGACGATCCGAGAACGTCTTCACTTGCCCGAATTGCATCGTGCGATCAAGCACTTGCACCACCCGCCTGTCGGAGCAAGTTTGATGGCGCTCTCGGATCGTACCGATCCGGCTTGGCAACGACTCAAATTCGACGAATTGGTCGCCCAACAAATCGCCCTTCGGTATTCTCGAGAATTAAAAGCCAAGTCCGTCGCTCATGCGATTGCTCCAACGACAACCGATCTCACGGATCGCTTGCTCGCGTCATTGCCCTTTGCATTGACTCGTGCTCAAACACGCGTAGAAAATGAAATCGCAAAGGATCTCGCCAAGACGACCCCAATGAACCGATTGGTCCAAGGCGACGTGGGTAGCGGCAAGACGGTCATCGCCGCGCTGGCAGCCGCCCGTGCGATCGACGCTGGTTTCCAAGCCGCTCTGATGGCACCTACGGAAATTCTGGCAGAACAGCACTTTCAAAAAATCACGCAATGGCTTGAACCATTAGGCGTGACGGTCGCTTGGCTCTCCGGCAAACAAAAAACACGTGATCGTCAGGCCAATCTCGCCAAAATCATTTCCGGTGAAGCCAAGTTGATCGTCGGTACTCATGC
>JAFNZB010000220.1 GCA_017383055.1 Burkholderiaceae bacterium
CTCACGCTTATCGGTTCGTTGATCAATTGTTAAAGAACATTTCGTTTACTCTTTCGAGCTGACGAAGTTGAGTATTTTAATAATCAATTTCGCCTTGTCAAGTCCTTTTGAAATATTTTTTTCAAACTCAGACTTTTTCTCACCGCCGTTTGCGGCGACAAGGAGGTGAATTATGACGAAAACATTACAACTTGTCAAATAAATTTTAATGATTCTCGTTATCTTTTATGAAAAGGGCCAATTTATCAAAGGTTTAGATCTTTAAAAATATTAAGCCTTTCATATCACCTAAATCTTGGGAACTCTACCAAAACGAAAAAAGGGAAAGTTCTACGAGAACCTTCCCTTTTCAACTCAAGCTAATTTAGCTTAGAGCGACTTATTCAGCCTTTTCTGCTTCAACCGGAGCGGCCTTGTCGACCAATTCCATGTAAGCCATCGGAGCATTGTCACCAACGCGGAAACCCATCTTCAAGATACGGGTGTAACCGCCGTTGCGGTTAGCAAAACGCGGACCGATTTCGTTAAAGAGCTTCGTAACCATTTCGCGATCGCGCAAGCGAGCAAAAGCCAAACGCTTGTTAGCAACCGTCGGTTCCTTACCCAACGTGATCATCGGTTCGACAACGCGGCGCAATTCCTTAGCCTTCGGCAACGTGGTCTTGATTGCTTCGTGACGGAGCAAAGAGTTCATCATGTTGCGGAGCATAGCCAAGCGGTGAGCGCTCGTGCGATTCAACTTACGTAAACCATGGCGGTGACGCATTTTTATAATTCCTTAAGATAAATAGTTAGTCTTAGTGGGCTTTAGCCCGATCCCATCTCTTCTATCCTCACAATGAGGCGGGTGGGTCATTCAGTGCTATAAAAACACTGAAGGACGGGATTTTAACCTCCCGTCCTTTATTTAGCAAGTGTTATTTACACTAACTAAAAATTAGTGTTGATCCAAACCGGCGGGCGGCCAGTTTTCCAACTTCATACCCAAGGTCAAACCGTGAGCGGCCAACACTTCCTTGATTTCGTTCAAGGACTTGCGACCCAAGTTCGGCGTCTTGAGCAATTCGTTTTCCGTACGTTGGATCAAATCGCCGATGTAGAAGACTTGTTCGCCCTTCAAGCAGTTTGCAGAACGGACCGTCAATTCCAAATCGTCGACCGGACGCATCAAGATCGGATCGAGCGGCGGCGGGTTGTTCAAGTCTTCTTCTTGAGCAGCCTTGCCTGCTTGTTCCGGCTTGATAGAACCGAAGACCGTCAATTGATCTTGCAAGATATGCACTGCTTCGCGCAAAGCTTGTTCCGGATCGATTGCACCGTTGGTTTCGATCGTCATTTCGAGCTTATCCAAGTCCGTACGTTGTGCCACGCGAGCAGCGGAAACTGCATATGCAACACGACGGATCGGGCTAAAGGAAGCGTCCATGATGATGCGGCCGATCGTGGTCTTGGAGTAGTCGTCACGGAAAGCACGCATTTCACCCGGTTGGTAGCCACGGCCCATTTCGACCTTGACTTGCATATCCAACTTGCCATCGGCAGCCAAGTGAGCAATCACATGATCCGGATTCACAACCGTCACGTCATGCGGCAAATCGAAATCAGCAGCCGTCACCACGCCTTCGCCGTTCTTACGCAACGTCAACGTGACTTCTTCGCGACCTTCGAGCTTGAAGACAACACCCTTCAAGTTCAACAAGATATCAACGACGTCTTCCAAGACGCCTTCGATTTGGGAGTATTCGTGCACAACGCCGGCGATTTGGGCTTCCGTGGGAGCGTAACCGACCATGCTAGCCAACAAAATGCGGCGCAAGGCGTTGCCTAAGGTGTGACCGTAGCCACGTTCGAACGGTTCGAGCGTAACAACAGCAAGATTGGGATTATTTTCATCAACCACTGCTTCGATAGTGGTCGGCTTCAACAAAGTAGTGTTGGCCATTTTTGGACTGTCCTTTTCAATACCCTCGGCTCGTTACACCGATAAGGCTGATGGATTGTCTGGGGCTTGTAGCAACAATGCGACCGGCGCCCCAAAAGGACCGATCGCATCGGAATTGTATCAGGTAAGAGCGACTTCTGCGCACTACACACAAGCCGCTCTCTACTTTCCTGATTAACGCGAGTAGTATTCCACCACCAACGATTCGTTGATGTCTTGAGCAACTTCGTCGCGAGCCGGAACGGCCTTGAACGTACCTTCGAACTTCTTAGCGTCAACAGAAACCCAGGCCGGGAAACCGATTTGAGCTGCCAATTCGAGGGCGTCAGCGATACGAGCTTGCTTTTGGGACTTTTCGCGGACGGAGATAACATCGCCGGCCTTAACACGGTAGGAAGGAATGTTAACCTTGTTACCGTTGACCAAAATAGCGCAGTGGCTAACTAATTGACGAGCTTCCGCACGGGTAGAACCGAAACCCATACGGTAAACAACGTTGTCGAGACGGGATTCGAGCAATGCGATGAGCAAGTCGCCCGTGTTACCCTTCATGCGTTCAGCTTCAGCGTAGTAACGACGGAATTGACGTTCGAGAACGCCGTAGATACGCTTCATCTTTTGCTTTTCACGCAATTGATTGCCGAAGTCCGATTGACGAGCACCGGAAATCTTGCCGTGCTGGCCCGGCTTGGTGATCGTATCGGTACCCTTGCTAACCTTGCTAGCAAAGGAACGACGCGCGCTCTTCAAATTGAGGTCACAACCTTCGCGGCGCGCGAGCTTGAGTTTGGGACCAGTATAACGTGCCATTTATTTTGCCTCTCTTATCCTGTGAACTGAGTCACATTCAGTCCGTCTGTCATTAACAGACAGACACGGGATTAGAAATAAAATTGTGTATTAGATGCGACGACGCTTGGACGGACGAACACCGTTGTGCGGAACGGGGGTCACGTCTTGGATGGACGTCACGCGAATGCCGAGTGCATTGAGAGCACGAACGCTGGATTCACGACCCGGGCCCGGACCCATGATGCGAACTTCGACATTCTTCAAACCGTATTCAAGAGCTTGACGACCTGCCACTTCGCTTGCCACTTGAGCAGCGAACGGCGTGGACTTACGAGAGCCCTTAAAACCTTGTGCACCAGAGGAAGACGCAGCAATTGCGTTACCTTGGCGGTCGGTGATCGTGATGATCGTGTTGTTGAAGGATGCATGAACGTGTGCAATACCTTCCGTAACGACCTTCTTCACCTTCTTGCGACCACGCTGCGAAGCAGCGCTATTCTTGCCAGCCATAGTTATCCTTTAATGGTTACTTCTTGAGTGCGACACCAGCCTTCTTCGGGCCCTTACGCGTACGAGCGTTCGTACGGGTACGTTGGCCACGGACAGGCAAGCCGCGACGATGACGCATACCACGATAAGTGCCTAAGTCGATAAGGCGCTTAATGGAGAGTTGAACTTCGCGACGCAAGTCACCTTCGATGGTGTACTTGACAACTTCTTCACGAATTTGTTCCAACTCGACGTCGGTGAGATCTTTAATTTTCTTGGTGAATTCCACGCCAACTGCTGCGAGAATATCGCGAGCGCGAGCACGGCCGATGCCATAAATGGCGGTCAAACCGATTTCGGCATGTTGGTTCGGCGGAATGTTAATACCGGCAATACGAGCCATCTTTTACCTCTTTAGCCTTGACGTTGCTTGTGACGCGGATCTGCGCAGATCACACGCACCACGCCTTTGCGCTTGATGATCTTGCACTTGCGGCACATTTTTTTGACCGAAGCGTTAACCTTCATTGTTTTCTCCAACCGTGTTAAACACGGATCATTGCTGTCCACACGACAGGAAGTTCGAGAGGATACTCTCTTTTTCCGTACTCTTCAAGTATTTTTCAACGTAGTGCATCAAAAAAAATACTTTTTAGAGAGAGACGAAGAAGGAAACGCAAATTTCCTTCTTCTTCTCCGTGCCTATCGGGCCTGAAGTATGGCCCGATTGGACGATTTATTTTGTCACGAAGCAAAATGTAATTGCTTACATTCCACCCGGACCAAAGCCCTTGAAGTTAGTCTTCTTGAGCAAATTCTCATATTGTTGCGACATCATGTACGCTTGAACTTGACTCATGAAATCCATCGTAACAACGACCACGATCAACAACGACGTACCGCCGAAGTAGAACGGAACATTGAAACGCATGTTCAAGAATTCCGGAACCAAGCAAACGAACGTAAGGTATGCAGCACCACCGAGGGTCAAACGTAACAACACCTTATCGATGTATTGAGACGTTTGGATACCGGGGCGGATACCCGGGACGAACGCACCACTCTTTTTCAAGTTTTCCGCCGTTTCCTTCGGGTTGAAAACCAACGCCGTATAGAAATAAGCGAAGAAAATAATCATTGCTGCGTAAAGCAACGTGTAGAGCGGTTGACCAGGCGAGAGCGAAGCTGCCAAGTCACGGATCCAACGAGTGGAATCACCCGTCGTGAACCAACCAGCCAACGTAGCCGGGAACAAGATCAAAGACGAAGCAAAGATCGGCGGGATAACGCCAGACATGTTCATCTTCAACGGCAAGTAAGAAGTTTGACCGCCGTAGAGCTTGTTACCAATTTGACGCTTAGCATAGTTCACCGTGATACGACGTTGACCGCGTTCAATGAACACGACAAAGGCCGTAACGACAGCGACGATTGCGATCACGAAGATTGCAGACAAGGGACTAATCGCACCCGTGCTCACCAATTGGAAGAGACCGGAAATCGCGCTCGGCAAGCCGGCAACGATACCTGCGAAGATGATAATGGAAATCCCATTGCCCAAACCGCGCTCAGTGATTTGTTCACCGAGCCACATCAAGAACATCGTACCCGTCACCAAGGAAACGATCGTCGTGAATCGGAACATCATGCCCGGATCCAAGACAAGGCCTGCTTGGCTTTCGAGTGCGACAGCGATACCGAGCGCCTGGAAGACACCCAACACCAACGTGCCGTAGCGCGTGTATTGAGTAATCTTACGGCGACCGGCTTCGCCTTCTTTACGCAAGCTTTCAAGCGAAGGAAGCACGTAGGACAACATCTGCATGATAATGGATGCAGAGATGTACGGCATGATCCCTAACGCGAACACCGAGAAGCGCGACAAGGCGCCACCGGAGAACATGTTGAACAGCCCGAGAATGCCGCCTT
This sequence comes from Burkholderiaceae bacterium, assembly GCA_017383055.1. Classification (GTDB taxonomy): domain Bacteria; phylum Pseudomonadota; class Gammaproteobacteria; order Burkholderiales; family Burkholderiaceae_F; genus Aphodousia. The sequence goes on from JAFNZB010000220.1 coordinate 5,153, forward strand.
GTTGCTCACTAAAGAGCTGGGCAAGCATACCGGGGTCAATGCCCGGAACCGGCACGTGAGCGCCGACACGGTACACAATCAAAGCAAGCAACAGGAAGACGATACGACGCTTAAGATCGCCGTACTTGCTGCCGCTTGCTTGTTTGTTGGAAATAGGGCTGGTCGCCACGTTTTACTTCCTAAAAAGCTTGTTATTCCACAGAGCCGCCAGCTGCTTCGATTGCAGCCTTAGCACCCTTGGTCACGCCCAAACCGCGAACAACGATCTTGCGAGCGATTTCGCCAGACAAGATCACGCGGGCACCCATGGCGCGCGGAGAAACGATATTGGCAGCCTTCAAGACGTTCAAATCGATTTCTTCAACCGTCAAGTCGTGGAGTTCGTTCAAACGAACTTCTTCGACGAAACGACGCGTCATAGACGTGAAACCACGCTTCGGGAGGCGACGATGCAACGGCATTTGACCGCCTTCGAAGCCAACCTTATGGAAACCACCAGCGCGGGACTTTTGACCCTTGTGGCCACGACCAGCGGTCTTACCCCAGCCAGAGCCAACACCACGACCAACGCGGTGACGGGCGCTCTTAGAACCCACTGCGGGTTGCAAAGTATTCAATTGCATCATCTACCCCTTATTACTCGGCGCGAACCAAGTATGCAACCTTGGTGATCATGCCACGCACAGCCGGCGTGTCTTCCAATTCACGGGTTTGGTTGATCTTCTTCAAACCCAAGCCACGCAACGTAGCGCGGTGATCAGCCTTCGTGCCGATCGGGCTCTTAACCAACGTAACCTTAACGGTCTTCTTTTCAGACATCTCGAATCTCCTTACAGATTAACCCAAGATTTCTTCGACCGTCTTGCCGCGCTTAGCAGCAATTTCAGCCGGAGAACGGAGGGCTTCGAGAGCGTTGAGCGTTGCGCGAACCATGTTGTACGGGTTCGTGGAACCGTGAGCCTTAGCCACGATATTACGAACACCCATGGCGTCGAACACTGCACGCATCGGACCACCAGCGATGATACCCGTACCTTCAGAGGCCGGATGCAACATCACGCGAGAAGCACCGTGACGACCTTCGACAGCGTGGTAGATCGTACCGTTCTTCAACGGGATCTTTTCCATGCTGTGGCGGGCGCGTTCCATAGCCTTTTGAACAGCTGCCGGAACTTCACGGCTCTTACCCGTACCCATACCGATACGGCCATCGCCATCACCAACCACCGTGAGAGCAGCGAAAGCCATGATGCGGCCGCCCTTCACAACCTTGGTAACGCGGTTAACCGCGATCATCTTTTCACGCAAGCCATCGTCGAAAGCTTCGACAGCTGCATTCTTACCTTGAGCCTTAGCCATAAGTCCCTCTCTTAGAACTTCAAGCCGGCTTCACGCGCAGCTTCAGCCAACGCAGCGACACGGCCATGATAACGGTAACCAGAGCGGTCAAAAGCGCACGTTTCGATACCAGCAGCCTTTGCCTTCTCAGCCAAACGAGCACCAATCAACTTAGCGGCAGCGACGTTGCCACCGTTAGCCAATTGAGCGCGGACTTCAGCTTCCACCGTAGAGGCAGAAACCAAAACGCGACCACCATCAGCACTGATGATGCTGGCGTAGATGTGCAAGTTCGTACGATAAACCGTCAAACGGTTCATCTTTTGCATCTTGATGCGAGCACGCGTAGCACGTGCACGACGAAGACGACTTTCTTTCTTATTGATCATTTCAGTCTCCGCCCCGATTACTTCTTCTTCGTTTCCTTGATGATGACGACTTCGTCAGCATAACGAACACCCTTGCCCTTATAGGGTTCCGGCGGACGGTAGCCACGGATGACAGCAGCGGTTTGACCAACCTTTTGCTTGTCAGCGCCCTTGATCAAGATTTCCGTTTGGCTCGGGGTTTCAGCCTTCACACCTTCCGGCAACTTGTGCACGACCGGGTGGCTAAAGCCGAGGGACAAATTCAACGTGTCACCGGAGGCTTGGGCACGATAACCCACGCCAACCAACGTCAACTTCTTTTCGAAACCAACGCTGACACCCTTGTTCATGTCGTTGATCAATGCACGCATCGTACCGGAAGCGGCGTTAGCAGCACGGCTAGCGTCCACCGGTTCAAACGTGATTTGATCACCGTCTTGCTTAACATTCACCAACGGGGAGAGCACCAAGCTCAATTCACCCTTCGGACCCTTCATGGAGATCGTCGTTTCCGTCAACTTGCAGTCGACGCCCTTGGCGATCACAACCGGGTTCTTAGCGATTCGCGACATTTTCTATCCTCCTCGCTTTATTAAGCAACGTAGCAAATGACTTCGCCACCGATGCCGGCTGCGCGAGCCTTACGATCGGTCATAACACCCTTCGGCGTAGAAACGATCGCAACACCCAAACCGTTCATCACTTGCGGAATCGTTTGGTGGTTCTTGTAAACACGGAGGCCCGGGCGGGAAACGCGTTCGAGGCGTTCGATAACCGGACGGCCAGCGTAGTACTTCAAACCAACGTGCAATTCGGCCTTACCGTTGTTAGCAACAACAGAGAAGCCATCAATGTAGCCTTCATCCTTCAAGACTTGGGCGATAGCAACCTTCAACTTCGAGGAGGGCATCACCACTTCCGTCTTGTCGACAGATTGACCGTTACGAATACGGGTCAACATATCGGCGATCGGATCACTCATGCTCATGTTAATCTCCTCGCTTACCAGCTAGCCTTAACAAGGCCAGGAATATCACCGCGCATAGCTGCTTCACGGATCTTGCCGCGAGCCAAGCCAAATTTGCGGAACGTGCCACGCGGACGACCCGTCAAACCGCAACGGTTGCGGAGACGGCAAGGACTTGCGTCACGCGGCAACATTTGCAATTGTTGGCGAGCTTCCATACGTTCTTCGATAGAACGGGTAGCGTCATTAATAACAGCCTTCAAGGCTGCGCGCTTTTCCGCGAACTTAGCGACCGTAGCGGCGCGCTTCAAGTCACGGTTAATCAGTGCGAGTTTAGCCAATTCACACCTCGATTAATTGCGGAACGGAAAGCGGAAAGCAGCGAGCAAAGCCTTAGCTTCTTCGTCAGTTTTCGCAGTCGTCGTGATGGAAATATTCATACCACGAATCTTGTCGATCTTGTCGTACTCGATTTCGGGGAAGATGATTTGTTCTTTAAGACCGATGTTGTAGTTGCCACGGCCGTCGAAAGAGCGACCAGAGACACCACGGAAGTCACGAACTCGCGGGAAAGCGATCGTAACCAAGCGATCCAAAAAGTCGTACATGCGTTCGCCACGCAAGGTCACCATGCAACCGATCGGCATATTTTCGCGGATCTTAAAGTTTGCAATTGCCTTACGCGTCTTCGTCACGAGCGGCTTTTGACCGGCGATCTTCGTGAGATCGCCAACAGCGTTGTCGATCAACTTCTTATCGTTAACCGCTTCGCCGATACCCATGTTCAACGTGATCTTCGTGATACGCGGAACTTGCATCGTGGTCTTGTAACCGAACTTCTTGATGAGTTCAGGAACAATGGCTTCACGGTAGAGAGTTTGGAAACGAGACATTCTGTTTTACCCTCTATTAAGCCTTAGCGCCGACAACACTGCCGTCGCTCTTGAAAATACGAACCTTCTTACCGTCGACTTCCTTGAAGCCAACACGTTCGCCCTTACCAGTGGCCGGATTGACGAGCATGACGTTCGATTGATCGATCGGCATGACCTTGTTTTCGATGCCACCTGCCGTACCCAACATCGGGTTCGGACGGCGGTGCTTCTTGACCACATTAATGCCTTCAACCGTCACGTGACGGTCGTCGACGCGGGAGAGCACGGTACCGCGCTTGCCCTTGTCTCGGCCAGAGATAACGATAACTTCGTCACCTTTACGGATGCGTTGCATCGCGCTTCTCCTTACAAAACTTCCGGAGCCAAGGACACGATCTTCATAAATTGCTCGGTACGCAATTCACGCGTCACCGGGCCGAAGATACGGGTACCGATCGGTTCCAACTTAGAATTGAGCAAGACAGCGGCATTGCCATCAAAGGTGATGGAAGAACCGTCTGCACGACGCACGCCCTTGGCGGTGCGAACCACAACTGCGTTGTAGACTTCGCCCTTCTTGACGCGGCCACGCGGAGCAGCTTCCTTAACCGTAACCTTGATGATATCGCCGATGTTTGCGTAACGGCGCTTAGAGCCGCCCAACACCTTGATACACATCACCGAACGTGCGCCCGTGTTATCAGCGACGTCCAGCTTGCTTTGCATCTGAATCATGATTTCCTTATTCCCAACTTATGCCGCATCCCAGTGCGGATAGTATTGGTCCCGTTAATGGGAGGAAGCACAAAAATCTAGCTTCACAGAAGACCCAGGCGTCCTGGGGGGTTAGGCTAAATTTATGTACTGACTAATATAGCTGAGGTTGTCTCGGGAGAGACAACCTCAACCACGAAGCCGCAAGTATATAGAAGAAATTACCTACTTGCAAACTTTTTTTTGAATTAGATGATTTCGGCCTTAGCGATCAACTTCGTCACCGTCCAAGCCTTCGTCTTGGACACCGGACGCGTTTCCGTGATTTCAACCGTATCACCTTCGTTCAAAGCGTTCGTTTCGTCGTGTGCGTGGTACTTCTTAGAAACAACCACGAACTTGCCATACAACGGATGCTTGACCTTACGTTCGATGAGAACCGTAACCGTCTTTTCCATCTTGTTGCTGACAACCTTGCCAACCAACGTACGCTTCAATGCCGTCTTTTGATTTTCTTGCATCATTTCGAAGCTGCCTTTTGAGCGAGAATCGTGCGAACGCGGGCGATATCACGACGCGTCGTGCGCAACTGATTCGTGTTTTGGAGCTGTTGCGTGCCGTGTTGCATGCGCAATTTGAAGTGTGCATTCAACAAGTCAGCGAGTTCCTTCTTAAGCGCAGCCTCATCCATGGCGCGCAATTCTTTTGCGTTCATTGCCGTAACTCCTTACATACCGATTTGGCGGGTAACGAACGTGGTCTTCAACGGAAGCTTAGCTGCTGCGAGAGCAAAAGCTTCGCGAGCCAACGTTTCCTCAACACCGTCCATTTCATAAAGGACACGGCCCGGTTGAACCAAAGCCACCCAGTATTCCGGATTACCCTTACCGTTACCCATACGGACTTCGGCGGGCTTTTCAGAGATGGGCTTGTCCGGGAACACACGGATCCACACACGGCCACCGCGCTTGATGTGGCGCGTAATGGCACGACGGGCTGCTTCGATTTGGCGAGCCGTGAGGCGGCCACGTTCGAGAGCCTTGAGACCGAAATCACCGAAGGAAACGTTGGCACCACGCGTGGCTAAGCCATAATTGCGGCCCTTTTGATCCTTACGGTACTTGCGTCGATTAGGTTGCAACATCGATTATTCTCCGTCTTTAGCAGCCGGCTTAGCACCGCGACGAGCGCGACCAGCTTCAGTCTTTTCACCAGCCTTACGCGGACGGCGAGCAGCAGGCTTACCTGCGCGATCACCAGCCGGACGGCGGGAACGACGATCATCACGTTCGGTCTTTTCTTGAGCTTGAACTTCTTCACCGAAGTTGTCACCCTTGTAGACCCAAACCTTCACGCCGATGATGCCATACGTCGTGTTAGCTTCAGAGAAGCCATAGTCGATGTTAGCACGCAACGTGTGGAGGGGCACGCGGCCTTCACGCGTCCATTCAGAACGGGCGATTTCAGCACCGTTCAAACGACCGGAAGACATGATCTTGATGCCTTGAGCGCCCATACGCATAGCGTTTTGGATAGCGCGCTTCATAGCACGACGGAACATCACACGCTTTTCGAGTTGTTGCGTGATGCTGTCAGCGATCAATTGTGCATCGAGTTCCGGACGGCGGATTTCTTCGATGTTAACGTGCACCGGCACGCCCATCATCTTTTGAACTTCAGCCTTCAAAACTTCGATATCTTGGCCTTGCTTGCCGATCACAACACCCGGACGAGCGGAGTAGATCGTGATACGAGCATTCTTAGCCGGACGTTCGATCAAAATACGGCTCACAGAAGCGTTACGCAACTTCTTTTGCAAGAACGTGCGAACCTTCAAGTCTTCACCCAACGTACGGGCAAAGTCGCGGCCTTCAGCGTACCAACGCGAGGTCCAGTCACGCGTCACAGGAAGGCGGAAGCCGGTGGGGTTAATTTTTTGTCCCATGATTCACCTTTACTTCTTTGCTTTCGCGTCACCAACGGACACGTAAATGTGGCAGGTTTGCTTTTCGATGCGCGTACCGCGGCCCTTTGCACGGGCGCCGAAACGACGCAAGGAAGCGGCCTTTTCCACGTGGATCTTCGTCACACGCAATTCATCAATGTCAGCACCGTCGTTGTGTTCTGCATTAGCGATAGCAGATTCGAGTGCCTTCTTGATGATCACAGCAGCCTTCTTCTGCGTGAACGTGAGGATGTTCAAAGCCTTATCCACGGGCTTACCGCGGACGAGGTCAGCAACCAAGCGGCCCTTTTGAGCGGACAAGCGAACGCCGCGAACAATAGCAGAGGTTTCCATTATTTAACTCCTTGCTTATTTCTTCTTATCGGCAGCATGACCCTTGAACGTACGGGTCAATGCGAATTCGCCCAACTTGTGGCCGACCATGTTTTCATTAACGAACACCGGAACGTGTTGACGGCCGTTGTGAACAGCGATCGTCAAACCGATGAACTCAGGAAGAATCGTGGAGCGGCGAGACCAGGTCTTGACCGGACGCTTGTCACGGCCAGCTTGTGCTGCTTCAACTTTCTTCATCAAGTGCCCATCAACAAACGGGCCCTTCTTTAAGGAACGAGACATTCTTAGGCCCCCTTATTTACGGTTACGGCGTTGGACGATCATGCCATCCGTACGCTTGTTGTTACGAGTACGGTAACCCTTCGTGAGTTGACCCCACGGAGTAACCGGAGCGCGACCCGTACCGGTGCGGCCTTCACCACCACCGTGCGGGTGATCCACCGGGTTCATGGCAACGCCACGGACCGTCGGACGGACACCGCGCCAGCGCTTTGCGCCAGCCTTACCGAGTTCACGCAAGCTGTTTTCTTCGTTACCGACCATACCGATGGTTGCGCGGCATTCGATGTGAATCAAGCGAACTTCGCCAGAACGCATACGAACTTGAGCGTATTCACCTTCACGTGCGATCAATTGAGCGAAAGCACCAGCGGAGCGAACCAATTGAGCGCCCTTACCCGGCTTCATTTCGATGCAGTGAATCGTGGAACCGATCGGGATGTTACGCAAGGGGAGCGTGTTACCGACCTTGATCGGAGCTTCTTGACCGTTCATCAATTCGGCGCCAACCGTCAAACCCTTCGGGGCGATGATGTAGCGACGTTCACCGTCTGCATAGCAAACGAGAGCGATGTGAGCAGAACGGTTCGGATCGTATTCGATACGTTCAACGCGAGCGACGATACCGTCCTTGTTGCGCTTGAAGTCGATAATACGATAAGCCTTCTTGTGGCCACCACCCTTATGACGGCAGGTGATGTGACCGTTGTTGTTACGACCAGAACCGCGGTTCTTCTTTTCGAGAAGAGCGGCAAAGGGCTTACCCTTATGCAAACCCGGCGTGACAACCTTGACCGCATGACGGCGACCGGCCGACGTCGGTTTCAATTTGACGAGAGCCATATTACTTCACCTCTGCGAAGTTGATTTCTTGACCAGACTTCAAGGTCACATAAGCCTTGCGAACATCGCTGTGCTTACCAACGAAACGACCGAAACGAGCCGTCTTACCCTTGACGTTGACCATTTGAACGCTTTCGACTTGCACCTTGAAGAGCAATTCGACTGCAGCCTTAACTTCTTGCTTCGTAGCGTCAGCGACGACACGGAAAGCAACTTGACCGTGCTTTTCAGCCATCATCGTGCTCTTTTCAGAGACGACCGGAGCAAGGAGCACCTTCATTAAACGATTTTGGCTCATCATCCCCACATCTCCTCGAGCTTAGCGACAGCGTCCTTCGTCACCACGACCTTCTTGTAGAAGATCAAGGAGAGCGGATCAGCGTAACGCGGCATAACGACCAACACGTTCTTGAGGTTGCGAGAAGCCAAGAACAAGTTTTCATCAACTTCGTTCGTGATGATCATTGCAGATTCCAAACCCATACCCTTCAACTTTTGTGCAAAAGCCTTGGTCTTGGGCGTTTCAGCGGCGATGGAGTCAACCACAACGAGGCGACCTTCAGCAACGAGCTTCGAGTAGATGGAAGCCATTGCAGCACGGTACATCTTCTTGTTGACCTTTTGGCTGAAGTTTTCGTTCGGGGTGTTCGGGAATGCACGACCACCACCACGCCACACGGGGGAGGACGTCATACCGCTACGAGCGCGGCCCGTACCCTTTTGACGCCACGGCTTCTTGGTCGAGTGGTGAACGTTAGCACGCGTCAATTGAGCGCGCGTACCTTGACGTTCGTTAGCTTGGAAAGCAACCACGATTTGGTGCACCAAAGCTTCATTGTATTCACGACCAAACACGGCGTCGGAAGCTGCCAACTTTGCAGCTTCTAAACCTTGTTCGTTCAAAACATTAAGTTCCATCGTTCGCTCCTTAAGCCTTCACTGCCGGACGGACAATGATCTTACCGCCCTTAGCACCGGGAACAGCACCGCGAACGAGCAACAATTGACGTTCGACGTCGACGCGTGCAACCACGAGGTTTTGCGTCGTGCGTTGCTTGTCACCGAGGTGACCAGCCATGCGCTTACCAGGGAAAACGCGACCCGGATCTTGACGGTTACCGATAGAGCCCGGTGCACGGGTCGTAACGGAGTTACCGTGGGATTCGCGGTTGGAATGGAAGTGGTGGCGCTTGATGGCACCAGCAAAACCCTTACCGATCGTGACACCCGTCACGTCAACCTTTTGGCCAACCGTGAACATTTCAACAGACAAAGCCGTACCCACCGTCAATTCGGCGAGCTTGTCAGCGTCGATATGGAACTCTTTGAGCATTTCGCCTGCTTCGACACCAGCCTTAGCATAGTGACCAGCGAGCGGCTTGCTAACGCGAGACGGCTTCTTGGAGCCGAATGCGACTTGAATGGCATTGTAACCGTCGGTTTCTTCCGTCTTCACTTGCGTGACACGGTTGCCGGACACGTCGAGCACCGTCACGGGAATAGAAACACCTTCTTCCGTAAAGATGCGCGTCATGCCGATCTTACGACCGACTAAGCCGAGTTTTTCACTCATTGTTATCTCCACCCCGGCTACGATTGGCCGGGACCATTTTTTGAAAAAACGTCTCTGTATTTAAATACGTTGACGAGAAAGGCGCGATTTTACCTTGCAATTAAAAGACTTGCAAGAGTAATGCAAAAAAATTATTGAACCTTGATTTCGACGTCCACGCCAGCAGCCAAGTCCAACTTCATCAAAGCGTCAACCGTCTTGTCGGTCGGGTCGATGATGTCCATCAAGCGTTGGTGCGTACGGATTTCGTATTGGTCACGGCTCGTCTTGTTGACGTGCGGGGAACGCAAGATGTCGAAACGTTGGATGCGGGTGGGAAGCGGAACCGGACCACGAACAACAGCGCCCGTGCGCTTAGCCGTGTCAACGATTTCTTGTGCAGATTGATCGATCAACTTGTAATCGAACGCCTTAAGGCGGATGCGAATGCGTTGAGATTGCATTTCGTTATTCCTTATAAAAAGAACACTAAAGAACAAATAAGGATGCGGAGTTTAACCCCGCATCCTTACTTTGTCAAATAAATTCAGCTAATTGCTAAAAATATTATTCGATGATCTTGGCAACAACGCCAGCACCAACCGTACGACCACCTTCACGAACTGCGAAACGCAAACCTTCGTTCATAGCGATCGGGCTGATCAATTGAACCGTCATCGTGATGTTGTCACCCGGCATGACCATTTCAACGCCTTCCGGCAATTCGATCGTACCC
>JAFNZB010000221.1 GCA_017383055.1 Burkholderiaceae bacterium
TTGACGTTAATATCCACTCAAAACAATCAAAGAGTTTTTATGAAACGTACAGAATTAAAATATTCAAAATAATATTTTTCTTCTGTATGCAGAAAAGATTTTGAAAATTTGGATTTTTATTCAGTGTACAGAATAGATTTGCACCAATTCTGACCATCATAAACCGATAAAGTCATAACTCGCTTTTTCATATTTTTCGAATTCAACGAACAATAGCTATCCTCAAAAAGATTAACCTCAACAACTTTTAAAGACACCCTTAGCCAAGTAAAATATCGCCTTGATATATCAATGCAAGTACAGTCATTCGTGGCTAGCTAAAAGAATTCAATGGCTTCCAAATTCTCCGCTTTACGTAAACTCGACCCCAATTTCATTCGCTTGTTGGGCTACATCAAACCGCACCGTGGCAAATTGATTTTGTCCATGTTGTTTATGGTCGTCGCAGCCGGCTCTTCTTCGCTCATCGCCATGCTTTTGGGCCAACTCACCGAACGCGGTTTCTACGAAAAAGAAGCCTGGGTGATCTTAGGCGCTCCGATCGGTCTTTTGATCATCGCCGGTCTTCATGGCTTAAGCACGTTCATGAGTGCGTACTTGTTGGGAAAGGTCAATCAAGGTGCATTGATCGCCATTCGCGAAGAATTGTTTGCGAAAATGATTCGTTGGCCTGCCAAAACGTACCAAGAAAACACTTGCGCTCGAGTGTCTGCCAAATTCATCAACGAAGCCAATATCGCTTTGACTAACGTTGGTCGCTCCCTCACGATGTTCATTCGTGACGGCCTTCAAGTCGTCGCTTTGTTGTTCATCCTTTTTTACTACAACTGGCAATTGACGTTGATCACGTTCATCGTCGGCCCGCTGATCGTGCTCGTGTTGCGCTTGATTTCCAAGAAGATGAAATCGGTCGTAGCAGAAAACCAAAAGACGGTTGCTCTCTTGATGGGCGCCGTTCAACAAGCCTATCGTGCACAACGATTGATCAAGGTCCACAACAACCACGAACAAGAATACGATCGCTTTGACAAGGTCAACGAAAAGATTCGTCGTGAATCGTTGAAGGTCATGCGTTTGAGCTCTTTGGGCGCCCCGGCCACGCAAGTCATCACGATGTGCGGTGTTGCCATCATCATTGCCGTTGCCTTGTTTGAAGCTCAAAAGGGCTTGATCACGATGGGTGACTTCGTCACCTTCTTGTCAGCCATGCTCATGATGTCCCCGCCCTTGCGCCATTTGGCTGAACTCAATGCCACCATGGTCGGTGTGAAAGTGGCTGCTGAAAGTATTTTTGAAAGCATTGATCAAAACGGTGAAGACGATGAAGGCAAAGAAGAATTAACGGCCATCACGCAACCGATCGTTTTTGATAACGTCACGCTTCGTTATCCGAATACGGAAAAAGATGCGGTCAAGGCGTTTAATTTGACGGTGCAACCGGGGGAACACATCGCCTTGGTGGGTCTGTCGGGTTCCGGTAAATCCTCCTTGATCAATTTGATTCCGCGATTCTGGGAACCGACCTCGGGTCAAATCTTGATCAACGGCATCGACTACCGTCAGTATCAATTGAAGTCTTTGCGTGATCAAATCGCCATCGTCACGCAAGACGTGTTCCTTTTTAATGACACGATTCGAGCCAACATCACGTATGGCTTAAAAGACGTGTCCGACGAGGCGATCGACAAGGCCATTGAAGCCGCGGCACTCAAGCCCTTCATTGAATCGTTACCGAAGAAGTTGGAAACGACCGTGGGCGAAGCCGGTGGACTCTTGTCGGGCGGCCAAAAGCAACGCATCTCGATTGCTCGCGCCCTTTTGAAGAATGCCCCGATTTTGATTTTGGACGAAGCCACAAGTGCTTTGGATAGCGAGAGCGAACACCACATCAAGACCGCATTGGAAACCTTGATGCGAGGCCGTACGTGCTTTACGGTGGCTCACCGTTTATCCACGATCGAAAACTCCGATCGCATCATCGTGATGAATGACGGTGAGATCCGCGAAATGGGCTCTCACCAAGAGTTGTTGCAACTCGATCAAGCGTATGCCAATTTGGTGAAGTTGCAATCGCTCGGCCAACAATAAAGCGCTCGTCCAACCGTTTTGATTTCGGATCGACCGAATCGATCCCATTAGAAGAATTCGTTATGTTTGCTCGTTTGAAAAACAAAATCGACCCCAATCTTTTGCGATTGTGGCAATACGTCAAACCCTTCAAGGGCCTGTTGATCGGGTCTGCGATTTTCATGGGTTTGAGCGGTGCTATGTCGGGTCTTATCGCCACGCTTTTGGGTAAGCTCATGGAAGTGGGCTTTTATGACAAGGAAACGTGGGCATTGATCGCAGCCCCCTTGGCATTGATTGTGGTGACGATTTTCTACGGTCTTTTCGGCTTCTTGAGTTCCTACCTTTTGGCCAAGGTTACGCAAAACGCCTTGATCCGTTTGCGTACCGAACTCTTTCGTAACATGACGAAGTGGCCGGCGCAGCACTATCAAAACCTCACGAGCGGTCAGATCGCCGCCCGCTTCATCAACGAAGCCAACAATGCTTTAACGAGCGCCGGTCGCTCTTGCATCTTGATCGTCAAAGACGGTTTATCGATCGTTTGCTTGTTGTTCGTGTTGATTTACTACAACTGGCAACTCACGTTGGTCACCTTTGCCGTAGCTCCCTTGATTGTTTGGACGCTTCGCACGATCTCTCGCAAGATGAAGTCCGTGATTGCCGGCAACCAAAAGTCGATTGCCGTGTTGTTGGCGACCGTTCAGGATGCCTACAAGGCCAACCGTTTGATCAAGGTCTATCACAACTACGAAACCGAATCGAATAATTTCGGTGTGATCAACCGTACGATTCGTGACCAACAAATGCGCATTTTGAAGCTCACGTCCTTGGGCACGCCTGCCACGCAACTCATCACGATTTTGGCCGTTGCCTTGGTGGTCGGTGTCGCATTGTGGGAATCTCAACAAGGTTGGATCACGATTGGTGACTTCATCACGTTCTTGACAGCCATGCTTTTGCTTATGGATCCGTTGCGCCACATAGCAGGCCTCAACTCCACGTTTGTGACGATGTCGGTTGCCGCTAAGGGTATCTTCGCTTCCATCGACAAGCCCTTGGAAGAAGATAAAGGAACGCTCGAATTGGAAAAGGCCACGGGACGAATGACGTTTGAAAACGTCTCCTTGAAGTACCCGGGCTCCAAGAAATTTGCCGTCTCCGACTTTAACCTTGAAGTCAATCCGGGTGAACACATCGCTTTGGTAGGTGAATCGGGCTCGGGCAAGAGTTCCATCATCAACATGATTCCGCGATTCTGGTTGCCGACGAAGGGCCGAATCTTGATCGACGGTCATGATTACAAGGACGTGACCCTCACCTCACTTCGCGACAACATTGCCATCGTGACGCAAGACGTGTTCCTCTTTGACGATACGATCCGCAACAACATCGCTTATGGGATGCCCAACGCCACGGAAGAAGAAATCCAAGCGGCAGTCAAGGCCGCCGCGCTTGAGCCTTTCATTGAGTCGTTGCCCCACGGGTTAGAGTCGCAAGTGGGCGAAGCCGGCGATAAGCTCTCGGGTGGTCAAAAGCAGCGCATCTCGATTGCACGAGCCATTTTGAAGAATGCGCCGATCCTCATTTTGGACGAAGCCACGAGTGCGTTGGACAGTGAAAGCGAACGCCATATCCAAACGGCTTTGGACAATTTGATGCAAGGCCGTACGTGCTTTACGGTCGCTCACCGTCTCTCGACGATCGAAAACGCCGACCGCATCATTGTGATGGAAAATTCGAAGATCATTGAAATGGGCACACACCAATCCTTGATTGAAAAGGATGGCAAGTACGCGAACCTCGTTCGCTTGCAAGCCCCGAAGGCCCTTGAAGAATAATCCCTCTACACAACAAAAAAGCGCATCAACGATGCGCTTTTTTTGTTATCAAATCAAATACTTATTCAAGGTTTTGAATCTGTTCACGCATCTGTTCGATCGTGAGTTTCAAAGCCAAGGAAGCGTTGGTCATTTCAATGGCAACGGCCTTGCTACCCAAGGTGTTGGATTCGCGGTTCATTTCTTGCATCATAAAATCGAGCTTTCGACCGACTTGGCCACCCGCAGCCAACACGCGACGCACTTCTTTGACGTGCGTGAGCAAACGATTGATTTCTTCATCCACATCCATGCGAAGCGCATACATCGTCACTTCTTGGCGGATGCGATCGCTCACTTCTTCCTTCGTGAGCGTGGCATGCTCGGTCAATGCCTTAGACAATGCATCTTCCAATCGTTCCGTCAACTTCGCCTTGATGGCTTCAAGGATCAACGGGATCTTCGGAGCGATTTCTTCGACCGTGGCAACGATTTGATCGCAGTAACCATTCAACACACCGGCCAAGGCTTCCCCTTCACGATGGCGAGCTTCGGCAAACACGTTCAAAGCTTCTTCCAAAGCGTCGAACACTTCGGCTTCGAACTTCTCTTCGTCGATCGAGCGAGCCTTCAAAATGCCCGGGAATTGCAAAATATTGGAAACGGTCAATGCCTTTGCATCGGCTTGAAGCTTTAACACTTCCCCTTGCAAAGTCATCAAAGCGGCCAAAGCCTGAGGATTAAGTTCTTGACGGACACCTTCTTCGGCTACCATCGTCATGCGGCATTCGACCTTACCGCGAGCGATGCGCTTGGTGAGCAACGAACGGATTTTTCCTTCATAGACGCGAATTTCTTCGGGCATGCGAAGGTTGAGTTCCAAAAAGCGAGAATTCACCGAACGCAATTCCACGCAAAGCGTGCCCATTTGCGTCAACTTTTGAATGTGGGCAAAGCCCGTCATGCTGAAAACTGCCACTTGATGTCCTTTATGTATCAAAAACGGTGATTTCCGTCGGTTCGCCAATTGTACTTATTGCGAGCCATTAATCCCAATATTTCGGATGCTCGACATACCATTGAACGGTGTGGGCAAATGCATCGGCAAATCGATGTTGAGCAACCCAACCCAAGGCCTTTAATTTGTCCGCATTCGTCGCGTAACGTCGATCATGACCCAAACGGTCTGCCACGTGGGTTATGAGCGTCTTGGACTTATCCAATTGCGCCAAGATCGTCTCGATCACCGCCAGATTCGTGAACTCTTCATTCGTCCCAACGTTATAGATTTCACCCACTCTGCCCTTTTGCAAAATCACATCGATCGCACGACAGTGATCTTCAACGTAGAGCCAATCACGCACATTTAACCCCGAACCATAAACCGGAAGCGATTCGTCCTTTAAGGCGTGATAGACCATGGCCGGAATCAACTTCTCTGGATATTGATACGGCCCGTAGTTATTGGAGCAACGGGAGATCGTCACAGGCAACCCGTAGGTACGATGGTAAGCCAACACCAAAAGATCGGCCGATGCTTTAGAAGCCGCATAAGGGCTCGATGGCTTCAGGGGACTTGCCTCCGTAAACGTTTCGGAGCTATCAAAGGACCAATCGCCATAGACTTCATCGGTCGAGACTTGATGAAAACGTTTAACACCCGTTCGCTTGGCTGCATCCAAAAGCACTTGAGTGCCTAAGACGTTCGTGCGTAAAAAGGCACTTGCGTCCGCGATACTTCGATCGACATGGCTTTCGGCAGCAAAGTGCACGACCGTATCGAATCGAACCTCATCAAAAAGAGTGTTCACAAGCTCAACATCGGCCACATCGCCCTTCACAAAGTGGAAATTGGGACGATCCAACAATCCATCAAGGCTACGAAGATTGGCGGCATAGGTCATAGCATCCAAGCACCAAACTTCATCTTGAGGATGATGCTTAAACCAATAATGCAAAAAGTTCGCCCCAATAAAACCGGCGCCGCCTGTCACAAGGAGTTTCATTGGACTTCTCCTTTCAAGTCCGAGCATAGCTCGTTGAGCGTCTTTGCATTGGCATCTTTTGCCGAGAGTACGGGTTCTTCGATTCCCCACTCGATCCCGATCGTCGGATCATTCCAACGGATCGTCACTTCGGAGGCCGGATGGTACGGTCGATCGACCTTATAGAGCACTTCCACGTCATCGGTGAGCGACTTGAATCCATGACCGAAACCGGCCGGAATAAAGAGCATCAATGCATTGTCTTCGCTCAATTCAACGCCTTCCCATTGACCGAACGTCGGAGAATCAGCTCGCAAATCGACCACCACGTCCCACATGCGTCCACGTGTACAGCGAACGAGCTTGGTTTGTGCAAACGGAGCCTTTTGCAGATGGATCCCGCGCACGACCGTCTTGCCAATCGAGCGAGAGTGATTGTCTTGCACGAATTCGGTCGTGATGCCTAATGACTCAAACGCCGCCTTCGAATAACTTTCAAAGAAAAAGCCACGAGCATCTCGCCAAATCTTGGGCTCGATCACCAACACGGAATCAA
>JAFNZB010000222.1 GCA_017383055.1 Burkholderiaceae bacterium
CGTCGGAGGCGGCTGACGTGAAGGCCGACATCGTGTTCAAAAGGTCGGGGCTTAAAAAGCCTTCTTCGATTTGCTTGGCAAGCGTGCGACCCAATTGCAAACCGTATTCGTGATCGAGGCCTTCTTGGGCAAGGGCTACATTGATGGTCTTGGCTTCCAAGATGAAAGCGATGTCTTCGAAGTCGGCTTGCATGGCAAAGTCGTAGACGGTGCGAAGATTCACGTCATGGCCTTCAATCGAGGAGTCGCCTTCGTCAGAGGTTTGGATACCGAGCTTCTTTTCAAGGATCACTTCACCGTCTTTTTTCAAAAGCGTCACACCGGTATGCGAACCGATGATCATGACTTCAGCATCGTGATTGGCACTGCGAGCCATCAAATGGACGTAGATGAATTCGTTGGTGGTGGCGCGGGTGACGTTGATTTCGCCCGCATCGATCAATTTGACGGCATCGGCCACGTTTTCGGGTGTAGCACCCGCCAAAACTTCAAGACCCGCATCGGGATCGCCGCCGATGGCACCGACGGCTGCTGCGATCGGCAAACCGATACGCCCCGTGCCCGGCACGAACACGCCCATGGCGTTCTTGTAAAGGTTATCGCTTACGGCGACATCGATGTGTGTGGGATGTTCGCCAAGCAGGCGGCCGGCGTGTGCCGCAGCCAAGGCAATGGCGATGGGTTCCGTGCAACCGAGAGCCGGTTTCACTTCTTTGTGGATAACGTCAATCAAGTGCTGCCAAAGCGGGGTCATTGATGGCTCCTAAATAAGCGTGTCGTGAACTCGTCCATCATAACGAATTAAAACCCCCAAGGCTATAAAAAGCGATGGGGGTTTTCCTAGTCTCTGTGTCAGCGCAATGTTATTGCTTGGCTTTGCGAGCCTTCAAGAATTTGGAGACGGCCAAAATCGTGGTCGGGATCAAAGCAAAGAAGATACCGCAAAGCAAAATGCTCGTGAGGTGTTGCTTGATGAACGGGATGTTACCGAACCAGTAACCGGCCCAGATTAAACCGAACACCCAGAAGAAACCGCCCGAGATGGAATAGAACTGGAAGCGGCTGCGGGCCATGTCACCGGCGCCGGCGATCAACGGGGCAAACGTACGAATGATCGGTACGAAACGAGCCAAGAACACTGTTTTACCGCCGTGGGACTCGTAGAAAGCGTGCGTCTTTTGCAATGCCGTTTGATCGATCCAGCTGATCGAGCCGTCGTAGATTTTGCGGCCCAACCATTTGCCAATCATGAAGTTGGACGTGTTACCCAAGCAGGCACCGATTGTCGTGACGGTGGCTAAGATCCACGGATCCATCGCACCGCTTGCCGTCACGGCACCCGAGACGAACAAAAGCGAGTCGCCCGGCAAGAATGCCATCACGACGATACCCGTTTCCAAGAAAAAGATCATGAACATGACGACGTAGATGAGGATGCCGTACTCGGTGGCGATCGTCATCAAAAAACGGTCGGCTTGTGTAAACAGATCAATAAATAAAGACCAATCCATATCGATTAGCTTTCATTAAAAAATTCCAAATAAATAAGGGTGTTAATTGTAATCTTCTTCTAGCGTTTTGAGATACGGGTTTATCAGAAAAAGTTCGGTCAAAAATGGGCATAATTGACCCACTATGGCAAATGAATTCAATTTTCCCTCTCGTGCTCCCGATCGTGAGATCAAGAGCTTATCGGATCAACTGATCAGTCAAATCGCCGCCGGTGAAGTCATCGAGCGGCCGGCTTCCGTCGTGAAAGAACTGGTGGAAAACGCGATCGATGCGGGTGCCACTCGTATCGAAGTGCGTCTGGAAGCGGGCGGTATTAAACGCATCACCGTGACCGACAACGGTCGAGGCATCGCCAAAGACCAATTGGCCTTAGCGCTCACGCGTCACGCTACGAGCAAGATCCGCAACCTCGATGAACTTGAACACGTCATGAGCTTGGGGTTCCGAGGTGAAGCTTTGGCTTCGATCGCTTCGGTCTCTTCCATGACCTTAACGAGTAAAAAAGCCGATGCTGAACACGCGTGGAGCATTCATGAAGGGGAAATCTCTCCCGCAGCGGGTGCTCAAGGCACTCGTGTCGAAGTCGACGATTTGTTCTTTAAGACGCCGGCTCGCCGAAAGTTCTTAAAGTCTGAAGCGACCGAAGCGGCTCATTGCAAAACGCAATTGGAGCGCATAGCCATTGCGCATCCGTCCGTTGAGTTTCGTTTGGTGCATAACGCCAAGACCGTTTTGATGTTGCCCGTGGAAGAAACACGCGCTCGCGTCAATCGCATCATGCCGCAAGAGTTCGCGGGTGCTCAGCGTGAGGTCTATGCCGAAACGAGCTTGTCTCGAGTCTACGGTTGGGTAGGGTTGCCCACGGCCGGTCGTTCTCGTGCCGATTGCCAATATTGTTATGTCAACGGTCGTTTCGTGCGTGACAAACTGTTGGCGCACGCTACGAAGGCCGCTTATGCCGACGTGTTGCACAATCAGTTGCAACCGATGTACTGCTTGTTCTTGGACATCGATCCGGCGAAGGTCGACGTGAACGTCCATCCGACCAAAAGTGAGCTTCGTTTCCGCGACAGTCAATGGGTGCATCAATTCGTGATGCATGCCGTGGAAGCGGCGTTGGCACCGGCTTTGAGTGCCTCAGTCGAGGAAAAAGAAGACGCCCGAGTCGAGCACCAAACCCATCCGGCTGTTGCAGCACAGGGCGCAGCCAGCGCCCAAGCCTATCAGCCCGTCACGCAAACAGCGCCGGGTTATCGTCCTGAGCACCTCTCTCGCTATTTGGACTTCTATCAAACGCATCAGCGTCCTGCTATGCCTGCACCCACTCAAAACGTGTTGCCGGCGGTGGTCGAAGCCATGCGAAACGATGTCCGTGAAACGGAAGTGACCCAATCGGGCCATCCTGAACCCTTGGGGCGCGCTTTAGGGCAAGTGGGCGGTATCTACATTTTGGCTGAAAATGCCTTGGGCTTGGTGTTGGTGGATATGCATGCAGCTCACGAGCGTGTCGTTTATGAACGCCTCAAAAAACAAGTCGATGCGATGGACATTCCGTCGCAGCAATTGTTGATTCCGTTGGTGTTTGGTGTGAGCGCCGAAGAAATGGTGGTCTTTGAAGAGGCACAAACCGCCCTAATGCAATTGGGGGTGGAATTGGAGGCGGCTTCGCCCACGCACCTTCGTTTGCGTTCGGTTCCGGCCATTTTGTCGGGCAACATCGAAAAGACGGGTGAGACCTTGATTCGAGAGGTGTTGGCTGACTTTAAGCGTTTCGGTCATACGAAGTTGCTGACCGAAAAGCGTAACGAAGTTTTGGCTACGATGGCTTGCCACGGTGCCGTGCGTGCCCACCGTTACCTTTCCATTGAAGAAATGAATGCGCTTTTGCGTCAGATGGAAGCCACCGAACGCGCCGATCAATGCAACCACGGTCGCCCCACTTGGGTTCAATTGACGACCGATGATTTGGACAAACTTTTCATGCGAGGTCAATGATGGTCGATGCCGTGTTTGTTTTGGGGCCGACAGCGAGCGGCAAGACCGCTTTGGGCATCGAGATTGCGAAAGTGATTCCCGCAGAAGTAATCTCCATCGATTCGGCGTTAGTGTACCGTCACATGGATGTGGGTTCTGCTAAACCCACTCTAGAGGAAATGGCCGGAGTCCCGCATCATTTGATCGATGTGCGAGATCCGTTTGAAAGTTATAGCGCAGCCGATTTCGTGCGCGATTGCACGCGCTTGATCAAAGAGATCAAGGCGCGTGGGAAGTTGCCTTTGATTGTCGGCGGAACGATGCTTTATGCCAAGGCGCTCAAAGAGGGGTTGAATCAAATGCCTACGAGTGACTTGGAAGTGCGTCGAAGTGTCGAGGCAGAAGCCGCAGAAATCGGTTGGCCTGGGATGCATGCCAAACTTGCCGAAGTCGATCCCGTGACGGCGGCTCGTTTGATGCCCAATGACTCTCAGCGTATTTCTCGCGCTTTGGAAGTTTATCGTCAGACCGGTAAGCCCATTTCTTGGTATCAAGCCCAAGAGCAAAAGGGTTCCGATTTTAAATTTTTGACCTTAGGTTTGTTACCGGGTGATCGCAAGGTGTTGCATGATCGTATCGCCAAGCGTTTTGACATCATGCTTGAGCAGGGTTTCTTGGATGAAGTCAAGCGTTTGATGGCCATGCCGCAATTTGATCGAGAGTGGCCCTCGATGCGCGCAGTGGGTTATCGTCAAGCCATCGATTATTTATTGGGTGAGATCGATCATGAACGATTTATGATCGCAGGTGTTGCGGCGACCCGTCAGTTGGCTAAGCGTCAAATGACGTGGATGCGTTCGATGGATGATATCCATTTGATGGATCCGCTAACGGAGAATGTGGTCGAAAAGGCCTTGATGTTGATCGACCAGGCCCAAGCCGAAGCGTAATGACAGCCTTCCACGAAAAAGCCTCAAGCTCGTGCTTGAGGCTTTTTTGCATA
>JAFNZB010000223.1 GCA_017383055.1 Burkholderiaceae bacterium
AGCGACTTAATTGCAGGGAAATCGGCAACACAATTGCCTTCTACCATCAAAGCTTGGGCTTGGCGAGAAGCCGCAGCTCGTAAACGCGTTTCCCAATCTTGCTGGGTCGCATTCAAGCGCAACCAATGCAAGGGCAAATGCATGAATCGACGGATCGGCTCGTCAGTCGGCAAAACCAAATCCGGCAAATGATCTTTATCGAAAAAACCGGCCGATTGACCCTCAAGGCAACGCGGAACTCCCATCCAATCCCAAGAACGGACAAAATGCAGACGGACATAGGCATGCGGATAATCATGCTCCAACGTCACCCACGGAGCCGAATCCTTCACCATCAATCCCAACTCTTCACGCATCTCACGAGCCAACGCTTGGTGTACGGATTCTCCAAATTCGAGCTTACCGCCCGGAAACTCCCAATAGCCGGCATAGGGCTTACCTTCAGGGCGCGAACCCATCAAAAAACCACCGTCTTCTTTCATCAAAATACCGCAAGCCACCAACGTGACCGGACGCTTGATTTCACTCATTTCACTTCCTAACAACCAAAACAAAAGGCATTCGGTTAATCGCCTGCGACGATCGACTCAAATGCCTTTCTGTTTAACGAGCCTGAACTCGATTAAGCGATGTGACCATGGCAGTTCTTGAACTTCTTGCCGGAACCGCACGGACAAAGATCGTTACGACCCACACTCATCCAATTGACCTTGTCAAGGTCCACGCCATGTTCGCTCATGCCGGAGAAGGCCAAAGCCTTACCTTCGTCATCACGAACGACCGGGGCTTGAGCGGCGGCTTCGGCAGCTTGTTGAGCTTCGATTTCTTCACGCGTTTGGATTTGAACCGTCATCATCACACGCATCACGTTGTCACGAACTTCGTCCAACAACGTTTCGAACATTGCGAAAGCTTCACGCTTGTATTCTTGCTTGGGTTGCTTTTGAGCGTAACCGCGCAAATAAATGCCTTGGCGCAATGCGTCAAGAGCGGTGATGTGACCGCGCCAAACGTGGTCCAAAACTTGCAAGAGCACTTGTTGACCGAAATTGGACATGGCTTCGGCACCGGCCTTTTCGACCTTTTCACCGAAGATACGATCGGCTTCATCCAACAAAGCCTTCAAGAGATCGTCATCGGTGACTTCGTTGCTCTTTTCAAGCATGGCAGCGAAATCAAGATCAATACCCCAATCGCCCTTCAACGTTGCCGTCAAAGCCGGCAAATCCCATTGTTCTTCAACCGTATCGGCCGGAACGTGCGTGCGGAACAGATCGGTGAAGAAACCATGGCGCAAGTTAGCCATCATGTCGGAAACGTCCGTGCTTTCAAGGATTTCGTTACGCAAACGATAGATTTCACGGCGTTGATCGTTTTGAACGTCGTCAAATTCAAGCAATTGCTTACGGATGTCGTAGTTACGACCTTCGACCTTACGTTGAGCGCTTTCGATCATGCGAGAGAGCATGTTCGATTCGATGGCAACGCCTTCTTCGAGTTTCAAGCGATCGGCAATTGCGCGCATACGGTCACCACCGAAGATGCGCAAGAGCGGATCTTCCATGGACAAATAGAAGCAAGAAGAACCCGGGTCACCTTGACGACCGGCACGACCACGCAACTGATTGTCGATACGGCGAGATTCGTGACGTTCGCTACCGATGATGCGAAGACCACCGGCTGCCAATACCTTTGCGTGATCTTCTTCCCATTGAGCCTTCATGGCTGCAATCTTGGCTTCTTTTTCTTCCTCGCTCAACGTTTCGTCCTTACGAACGGCGTCGATGTGCTTGTTGATGCCACCACCCAAGACGATGTCGGTACCACGACCGGCCATGTTCGTAGCAATCGTGACAACACCCGGACGACCGGCTTCAAGAACGATCAAAGCTTCGCGTTCGTGTTGCTTGGCATTCAAAACATTGTGAGCGATACCGGCGGCGGTCAACATTTGGCTCAACTCTTCGGAGTTTTCGATGGAAGTCGTACCGACCAACACCGGTTGTTGACGCTCGTTGCAAGCCTTGATGTCTTCAACGATTGCGCGATACTTTTCACCAACCGTGCGATAGACCTTGTCTTGTTGGTCATCACGGATCATCTTGCGGTGCGTCGGGATTACAACCGTTTCCAAACCGTAAATGTCTTGGAATTCGTAAGCTTCCGTATCGGCCGTACCGGTCATACCGGAGAGCTTTTCGTACATACGGAAATAGTTTTGGAACGTGATCGATGCAAAGGTTTGGTTTTCTTGATTGATCTTCACGCCTTCCTTAGCTTCGATGGCTTGGTGCAAACCTTCGGACCAACGACGACCCGGCATCAAACGACCCGTGAATTCGTCAACGATGACGATTTCTTGGCCTTGAACCACATAATGTTCGTCGCGATTAAAGAGCGTATGAGCACGCAAAGATGCTTGAACGTGATGCATCAAAATGATGTTGCTCGGGTGATACAAGCTTTGACCCGGAGCGATGAAACCACGTTCCATCAAAATGTCTTCAATGTGTTCGTGACCGGCTTCGGAAATGTAGACTTGGCGAGTCTTTTCATCGACCCAGTAATCGCCTTCGCCTTGTTCATTGGCTTGGCGCATCAACAATGCCGGAATGTCATTGACACGAGCATAAAGTTCGGTGTTGTCTTGAGCAGGACCGGAAATGATCAACGGCGTACGGGCTTCGTCGATCAAGATGGAGTCGACTTCGTCAACGATGGCAAAGTGCAAACCGCGTTGACGACGAGCGGCCAACTCGTATTCCATGTTGTCGCGCAAATAGTCGAAACCGAATTCGTTGTTCGTACCATAGGTGATGTCTGCTGCGTAAGCTTGGACTTTTTCTTCATTGGGTTGTTGGCTGTAGATCGTACCGACCGTCATGCCCAAGAAGTTGTAGAGCTTGCCCATCCATTCGGCGTCACGTTTGGCCAAGTAATCGTTGACCGTCACGACGTGCACGCCCTTGCCAGTCAATGCGTTCAAATACACGGCTAACGTAGCGGTCAAGGTCTTACCTTCGCCGGTACGCATTTCAGCGATCTTGCCGTTATTGAGCACCATACCGCCAATCATTTGTACGTCAAAGTGACGCATGCCCAACACACGAACACTGGCTTCACGCACCACGGCGAAAGCTTCGGGCAACAATTGCTCAAGGGTCTCGCCCTTGGCCAAACGATCACGGAATTCTTGAGTCTTAGCGGAGAGTTCTTCATCGCTCAAAGCTTGAAGAGCGGGCTCGAACTTATTGATGGCGTCACATTGACGACGGTATTGTTTGACCAAACGGTCATTACGGCTACCAAAAATCTTGGTCAGAAACTCAGCAAACATGTTCTACTTTTCCAATCTGCCAAAGGCGTCCCTTCGGCGCAAAAAAGACAAACGCCCCCGTTAGGAGAACGTTTGTGTTATCCATGGGAAAGAATTATCGCATATAAAACAAGGGTTTTTTGTTTTTGCATAGTCAAATTCACTCAGAACAGAAACGCTTTTTTGCATTGGTCAAACTTTCTTAACAAAACTTGCCGATTCCTCACCAATTTGCGTTGCCAATTCGCCTTTTGTAGCCACAATTCTTATACTTGCCACTGCTTTGATGAGACATCCTATGCACAACGGCCCTCAAACGATCGAATCCATCTTCGCTTCCCAAGCGCTCGACGCTCTTTTGGGACGCGTTTTGGCATCCAAGCGAGTGGCCGACATTTTGCATATCGCTTGCCGTCGCAAAGGGATTCGTTTCGACATTCGAAACCAAACGCACATCGATTGTGACCGTAACGGCATCACAATCAATACCGCGACTGCCACCATGGCCTCCAAACTCAAACAGATTCAGCCGACGCTGGAACAGGCTTTATTCGTGGGCGGTTGCCACTTACCGATCATCGCCATCCGAGCGGGCAAATTCTCCCCCACGGAAATCGACCAAAACCCACCGGCATTGGGAACGATCCGTACGGGCGATCAAAAGGCAAGTGACAGTCTTTGGCAGTCCGCGCAAAAAGCTAAAGATGACGATGTCAAAGCGGCGCTCGAACGACTATCTCGAGCCGTAAAACCTTAAGAAAGACTTGTGCGTCATTACAAATACTCATTGAACGCATAAAAGCTTTTTATGGCCTCAGAAACACTTTTGATGCCAATATCCTGAGATAATTCAACAGTCTGCGGCAAAAATTTAAAAATTTTTGCCTTTCTGTGTTTGTACGTATGACACACGCTCAATCGAATTCGATTTGCGGCGTGTCGCTTTGTTTTTACGAAAGATCACGAAAATGCCTGCACTTCAAAACCGAACGCAAGCGTATTTGCGTATGTTCCTTTCGGTGGGGATCGCCTGCGGCGCCTTGTATCTGTTGATGCAAAATTCCGGCGTTCTCACCGTTTGCTCCGGCGTTTGCCTGTTCCTTTTTGCCATGGTCTTGCTCGAAGAAAGTTTCAAGATTCTTTCGAGCGGTGTCTTGGACGTTTTCCTTGACAAAGTTGCCGACAAAAACTGGAAATCGTTCATTTTCGGCTTCTCGTTGACGACTTTGGTGCAATCGAGCGGTTTGGTCTCCATCATTGCCGTATCGTTCTTGTCGGCCGGCTTGATTACGCTTGCTTCGGGCGTGGCCATGATTCTCGGTGTGAACTTATCGACCGCATTGACGACGTGGATTGTTGGTTACTTCGGTTTGAAAGCCAAGATCAGCATGTACTCGATGCCGTTCATTATCTTCGGCGTCATCCTTTATCTCAACCGTAACAAGCGTGCTAAGGGCTTTGGCATGTTCTTGCTCTCGCTCGGCCTCTTGTTCTTGGGCTTGGCATGGATGAAGGACGGCTTTGAAGTCTTTAAGAGCACGATCGATATCAGCCAATACGGCATGCCGGGCATGAAGGGTCTCTTGCTTTATACGGCCATCGGCTTCGGTATCACCGCCATTACGCAATCGTCTCACGCCACGTTGACGATGGCCGTGGCTGCTTTGTCCGTGGGTCAGATCGGTTATGAAAATTCCATCGGGATCTCCATCGGCGCCAGTCTCGGTAGTACGGTGATTACGTGCATCAGCTCTTTGAATGCCAATATCGAAGGTAAGAAGATCGCTGCCACGCACGTTTTCTTCAAGGTCTTGTGTGGCATCATCACGATCGTCTTTATCAACCAATACCTCTGGACTATCGATGAGATCGCTCCGGTACTCGGCATCGCCCCTGATGACAGCGTCTATAAGCTTGCTATCTTCACGACGCTCTTTAACGTGACGGGCGTGGTTTTGCTCTTGCCGCTTATCAAGCAACTTTGCTATTGCTTGAATCGCTTCATGAAGAGCAAGAACAATGACAGCGAAACGGAACACGCCAAGTTCTTGAGCGAAGATGCCATCGCCTTTAGTCACAGTGCAATCGAAACGTTGACGAAGGAAACGAAGCGCTTGATGAAGAATACGTCCAACATCATCTGCCGCATGATTTACATCAAGCCCGAA
>JAFNZB010000224.1 GCA_017383055.1 Burkholderiaceae bacterium
GGGCGAAGACGCTGTTAAGCGCGATGCAATGATGGGTGTTCCCGCTGCTGACGTTTTGAAGGGCCACATGGAACGCGCCGTCGCTCAAGGTGCCGATCCCGAACTCGTCGCCAAAATGGAAGGCGGTATGACGGGCTTCTGGGCTGACATGGAATTCGGCGGTGAAGGTCCGTTCTTGGCCGTTCGCTTCGATATGGACTGCAACGACGTTTCTGAATGTGACGTTGCCGAACACCGTCCGAACAAGGAAGGCTTCGCTTCCGTCAACAAGGGTGCAATGCACGCTTGCGGTCACGACGCTCACGTCGCTATCGGTTTGGCTTTGGCCGAAACCGTCGCTTCCATGCGCGATCAATTCAAGGGTAAGATCCGTTTCATCTTCCAACCGGCTGAAGAAGGCGTCCGCGGTGCAATGCCGATGGAAAAGGCCGGTGCCGTGGAAGGCGTCGAACAAATCTTCGGTATGCACATCGGCTTCCAAGCCAACAAGTTGGGTAAGGTGATCTGCGGTACGAAGAACTTCTTGGCCACCACAAAGGCCGACATCACGTTCACGGGTGTTCCCGCTCACGCTGGTAACGCTCCGGAAGAAGGTAAGAATGCTTTGTTGGCAGCTGCTACGGCATTGCTCAACATGCACGCTATCCCGCGTTCCGGTAAGGGCGATACGCGTATCACGGTCGGTAAGTTGATCGGTGGCGAAGGTCGTAACGTCATTCCGCCGAAGGCTGTTCTCGTTCTTGAAACGCGCGGTATCACGTCAGCTTTGGACGAATACATGTTCGGCGAAGTCAAGCGCATCGCTAAGGCTGCTGCTGATATGTGGGGTTGTGGTTACTCCATCGACATCAAGGGCGGTACCAAGAGCGGTGAATCCGACCTTGAAGTGGCAGAAGTCGTCGCTGAAGAAGCACGCGCCATGGGTTGTTTCGACAACGTCATCGTCGAACAAAACTTCGGTGCTTCCGAAGACTACTCTCACTTCATGAGCACGGTCCAAGCCAACGGTGGTAAGGGTACGTACGTTCAAGTGGGTTCCAACTTGAGCGCCGGTCACCACAATGGTCACTTTGACTTCGATGAAAAGGCCATGGAAGACTCTCTCGTCTTGATGGCACGTTGCGTTTATCGTACGCTCGCTAAGTAATCCTTCGATTACTAGGATCTAACCAAACGGCCGCTGATTCCAGCGGCCGTTATCTTTTCCTACTTTTGCAGAATCGACTCGTAAGCCGACTCCCACTGCCATTGCTCAATGAGCGATCGCCACGCCTCATCGAGCCCCGCTTCGATCGTCACCCATTCGTGAGTAAACGGGTGTTCAAATCCCAAACGATACGCATGCAAAAGCATGCGATCGACACCGAACCGCTCGGCGATCATCCGATTGTGAACCCCCTTGCCATAGGTCGAATCGCCGATGATCGGATGATTGATGTGTTTGAGGTGCTTGCGAATCTGATGACGACGGCCGGTCACGGGATGCGCCGTCACTAAGCTGTAGCGCGATTGTGGGTATCGATCGACCGCAATCGGCAATTCAATCTTCGCGTGCGTCTCAAACCCGGTCTGCGCCGGCAGGCGTTCCGTACTCTGATTCTTGATATAAGGATCGATGGGCGGCGCAATCGGATGATCGAGCATCAACGACTCGGGAGCCCAACCGCGAACAACCGCCATGTAATCCTTTTTGGCCAAACCCTTCGCAAAAACATCGGCCATGGCCGATACCGTTTCCGGCTCAAATGCAAAAAGGAGCACACCCGACGTGCCTTTATCCAAACGGTGCACGGGAATCACTTTGCGATTGATCTGATCTCGAAGCAATTGAATGGCAAAACGAGTCTCGTGCCGATCGATTTCAGAACGATGCACAAGAAGTTTCGCCGGTTTATTGATCGCAATGAATGCGTCGTCTTCATATAAAATTTCAAGCATAGACAACACGATACCACAACCAGACAGTCCTTATGACCGACGTTCTTCTTCACAGTTGCTGTGCACCTTGCTCTTCTGCCATCATCGAGTGGATGTTGCAAAACGATTACCGTCCGACGATTTTTTATTTCAATCCCAACATCTTCCCGCAAACCGAGTACATCATTCGCAAAAACGAATGCAAGCGTTATGCGCAAGATTTAGGGTTGACAATGATTGACGGTGATTACGATCACGCCAACTGGCGAGACAAGGTCAAGGGGTTTGAGTTGGAACCCGAACGAGGCGCTCGTTGTCAGATCTGTTTCGACATGCGTCTTAAGGAAACCGCACGAATCGCTTCTGAGCGTGGCATTCGACTCTTTACCACAACGTTAGCATCGAGCCGTTGGAAGGACCTCGTTCAAATCGAAAAAGCCGGGCGAGCCGCTCAAGCGCTTTACCCGGAAACGGAATTCTGGGATAAAAATTGGCGTAAAGGCGGGTTGCAACAACGTCGCAACGAGCTTTTGAAAATCAACGACTTCTACAACCAACTCTATTGCGGTTGCGAATTCTCGATGCGACGCTTACCCGTCGAAGAATGTCAACGTTTATTGGCGCAAGCTTGCCCAATCGAACTTTGATTAAGCTTTTTGGCGAAGCGAATAAACGAAAAGCGCTGCGCCGACCACGATCATCGGCATCGACAACCA
>JAFNZB010000225.1 GCA_017383055.1 Burkholderiaceae bacterium
AGAGGCGATGCTGATCGACGAAGGGGTCATTCAAGCACTTGGTACCAATGATGAGATGCTTGAGAAATACGGTAAAACAGCCTCGCTTTATGATGCTCAGCATCGTACGATCATTCCCGGATTCAACGATTCGCACTTGCATCTGATGAATAAGGGCGTGGCACTGGCAGCCGTTGATTTGGCTGGCGCCAATAGCATTGAAGAAGTGATTCGCCGTGCTCGTCGTTACATCGAAGAAAATCAGATTCCGGCCGGAACCTTGGTCCACGGCATGGGTTGGAATCAAGATTATTTCGAAGACGAAAAGCGTCTGTTGACGCGTCACGATCTCGATCGCATCTCGACCGTTCACCCCATCATTTTTGAGCGTACCTGTATCCATATCATCGCTTGCAATACCTTGGCGTTAGAGCGTGCCGGCGTAACGTTAGAGACCCCGGTGAATGCGGGTGGTGCCATCGATCGAGACGAGCGTGGTTTGACCGGTATCTTGCGCGAGAATGCTTGCATTCAAGTGAGTTACCTTTTACAAAACCGTTCGGTCGAAGAAAAGAAGTCGCTCATTCGTCGTGCGATCGCCCATGCACTTCAATACGGTATCACCTCGGTGCAGACCTGTGATTTGTATCCTGGCACGTGGCCATCCACTCATCAAGCTTTCGAAGAAGTCTTAAGTGAAACGCCTGTGCTTCGCGTCTATCATCAATTCAATGGTCTCACCCCCGAAGATGTCCATACGTTCTGTCAGGCCGGTCATCGAACGGGTTCGGGGAGCGCATTTAATCGCATTGGTCCTTTGAAGGTGTTTGTCGACGGCAGTCTTGGTGCCCGTACGGCTGCACTGCGTCGTCCCTATCACGACGATCCGAGCACTCGTGGCATCTTGACGCTCAATCGCGAACAATTGGATGGGCTCTTAGCCACTGCCCGACAATACGACTGCTCGATGATCGCTCACGCCATTGGAGACGATGCCGTGACGACCGTCTTGGATACGTTTGAGGGGGCTTGTGAGGGCGGTGCCAATCCCAAGCGACTTGGTGTCGTACACGTACAAATCACCGATCGTGAATTGCTCGAGCGATTCGCCAACATGGGAGCAGTCGCTTACGTGCAGCCCATCTTCTTGGACTATGACATCGGGATCGTGGCCGATCGTGTCGGCGACGAGTTAGCGGCTACGAGTTATGCGTTCGGGACGCTTCGTGACAAGGGCGTTCATGTGGCGTTTGGGACCGACAGTCCCGTCGAAGACATGAATCCTTTTGACAATCTGTATTGCGCTGTGACGCGACAACGCAAGAATGGGGAACCTGAAGGTGGGTTTGGCCCGCAAGAGCGTTTCGATATGATGCAAGCGATCGACGCTTATACGCTCGAAGGGGCTTATTGCGAATTTGAAGAGCACCGAAAGGGTCGCCTGATGCCGGGTTACGTAGCCGACCTCGTAGTGCTCGATCAAGACCTCTTTACGATCGACGCGTCGTTGATTCGACAAACGAAGGCTGTGGCCACCATGGTTGACGGTCGATGGGTCTTTGAGCGCTAAGGCTTAAGTACAAAACCAAGGTCACTTCCGTTTTCGGTCGTGACCTTGATTTCTTTCAGAGTTCGTTAACGAATGAGAGCATTGGCTTTCACGGAAAGGGTGAGCGTCGTCGTTCCCGATTCGATGGCGGGCGTGGGCATCGTGGCGTAATCGGCTTTAGCCGTGGCACGCATCAGGACTCGATTGGAGGCAACGGCATCGGCATCTTCAAACACCAAGTCCTTCAGTTGTACTCGATTGGGTTTTAACCCCATCGCTTCGGCGCTGTAGTTTGCGCGTCGCGTGGCATCGGCAATAGCCAATCGAATGAGTTCCTTTTCTTGGGCCTGACGGGTCTTTTCCGTGACGGAAAACGTCAGATTATCAAGCTCTAGAGCACCGTTGACGGCTGTGATGAATTTTGGGACGAGGTTGACATCATCCGTGTCCACCGTAACCGATTGCGTGACTCGCCAGGCGACGACTTTCGGGCTATTGCCTCCTTGGCTTGTCGAATACACCGGATACGAATTCACATTGGTTGTTTTTAATTGAGCATCCAACGTAACGGATTTGAGCGCATGAATGCCCGTATTCATCTGTTCGATTGCTTGAGCTGTGGCTTC
>JAFNZB010000226.1 GCA_017383055.1 Burkholderiaceae bacterium
CCCGGGTTACGGTTTCTTGTCCGAAAATGCCGACTTCTCCGAACGTGTCGAACGTTCCGGTTTCGCATTCATCGGCCCGCGCGCCGAATCCATTCGCATTATGGGTGACAAGGTCTCCGCAAAGAAGGCCATGATCGAAGCCGGCGTGCCGTGCGTGCCGGGTTCTGACGGTGCCTTGCCCGACGATCCCGATGAAGTGCTTGCCATTGCTCGCAAGATCGGCTACCCGGTCATTATTAAGGCCAGTGGCGGCGGTGGCGGTCGCGGCATGCGTGTCGTGCGTACCGAATCGAGCCTCTTGAACTCCGTCTCCATGACCAAGCAAGAAGCCCAAGCCGCTTTCGGCAACCCGACCGTGTACATGGAAAAATTCTTGGAAAACCCGCGTCACATCGAAATCCAAGTGTTGGCCGACAGCCACGGCAACGCCATCTACTTGGGTGAACGCGACTGTTCCATGCAACGCCGCAACCAAAAGGTTTTGGAAGAAGCCCCTGCTTTCGGCATCGAACGCAGCTTGATCGACGAAGTCGGCGAACGTTGCGTCGAAGCCTGTAAGCGCATCGGTTATCGCGGTGCCGGGACGTTCGAATTCTTGTACGAAAACGGTCACTTCTACTTCATCGAAATGAATACGCGTATTCAAGTCGAGCACCCCGTAACGGAATTGATCACCGGTGTCGACCTCGTGAAGGAACAAATCAAGATCGCTTTCGGCGAGCCGTTGTCCTTGAAGCAAGAAGACATCCAAATCAAGGGCCACGCCATCGAATGCCGTATCAATGCTGAAGACCCGTTCTCCTTCATCCCGAGCCCGGGTAAGGTGACGGCTTGGCACACGCCGGGTGGCCCCGGTGTTCGCTTTGACAGCCATGTGTACGCCGGTTACTATGTTCCGCCTTACTATGACTCCATGATCGGCAAGTTGATCACGTACGGTGATACGCGTGAAATCGCCATTGCTCGTATGAAGATCGCTTTGTCCGAAATGGCCGTCTCCGGCATCAAGACCAACGTGCCGCTTCACCGTCAGTTGATGATCGATGAAAAGTACCGCCAAGGCGGCTTCGACATCCACTACCTCGAAGGCCGTTTGGAAGACTTGAAGAACTCTCAACGTAGTATCTAATAAGGAAAGAGCAACATGCGTGAGATCACCCTCTTGGTGAGTGACAAATATGCAGAAACTTTGGGCGACGCTTTGATGGATGCGGACGTTTTGTCCGTGGTCATCGAAGACGCAGACGCAGACACGCCCGATGAACAACCGCTTTACGGCGAACCGGGAATGGAACCCGTGCAACAAGCATGGAAAAATTCCCTCTTGAAGGTTTTGATCAACGACGATTTTGACTTGAGCATGACCTTGACGATCGCCTGCAAGGCCTTGGGTATCGAAGAACCCAAGACGGTTGCGGACGTGGAAGTCGAAAACGCCGACTGGGTGCGTATCACGCAAGCTCAATTCCAACCGGTGAAGGTCAGTGATCGCCTCTGGATCGTGCCCACGTGGCACGAACCGCCCGCTGGCGACACGGCCATCAACATTCGCCTCGATCCGGGTGTGGCCTTTGGTACGGGCTCGCACCCGACGACGCACCTTTGCTTGCAATGGATCGATGCGAACGTTCAAAACGATCAAAGCGTTTTGGACTACGGTTGCGGCACGGGCATTTTGGCAATTGCTGCTAAGAAGGTCGGCGCCAAGGAAGTGCTTGGCACCGACATCGACCCGCAAGCCGTTGAAGCCGCACAAATCAACTCCGAAGCGAATGACGCTCCGGCTCGTTTCGTTTTGCCTGAAGGCATGCCCGAAGGTCAATTTGACGTCGTGGTCGCTAACATCTTGTCGAACCCGTTGAAGTTCTTGGCTCCGGCCCTCTTGGCTCGCGTCAAAGAAGGCGGCTCGCTTGTCTTGTCCGGCATTTTGGCTCGCCAAGCCGAAGAAGTCATTGAGGTCTATCGTGGTCACGATCCTCGCGTGAAGCTTTCCGTTTGGAAGGAACAAGAAGGTTGGGTGTGTATCGCCGGCCGTCGTGAATAATCTCTCGAAACGAAAGCGAGTTTGCTATGACAACGTTCATTACTCGTTGTCCGACTTGCTCTCAAGCTTTCAAGCTTGACGAGTCGGTATTGAATGCAAAAGAAGGCCAAGTTCGCTGTGGCTTTTGCAATAGCGTTTTCAACGCCAAAGAACATCTCTATCGCTCCAAGACCTCGGCTGCCATGTCGGTAGCCGTGATGGAGCGACAAGCCGAAGCCGAACGACAAGGCATTGCCAGCATGAAAGCGTTGGCAAGCCAACTCCAAGGCTTTGACGCTGTGGACGACTCCGCCAATTTGACGCGTGTCACGCCGAGCGCAACCGCCGCACCGGCTCGCCAAGAAGTCATCAACGCTCCGTTGGCGCAAGAAACGACGGCTCCGGCCATCCCGGCTGTGATTGAACCGGCAGCAGCTCAAGAGCCCGCCGAAGACATCGACGATGAAGACGATGAAGACGACGAACCCAAGCGTTCCCGCACGTGGCTTTGGGCGTTGGTCGCCTTGATCGCTTTGGTCGGCATCGTTGCTCAATTGTTGGCGATGTACCGTCCGGTGGTTTTGGAAAAAGCCCCGCAAATGCAACAGGTGTACACACCGCTTTGCCAATATTTGAAGTGTGCTCAACCGCAAGCTGAAAAAACGGTGGCTCCCAAGGCTCCGACTTTCACGGTCGTGTCTCAAAACTTGGAAAAGTTGGATGACAAGCGTTGGGCTGTTCGCGTAACGGTCAAAAACGTCACCGATGCAGCTCAAAAGTTCCCGGCCCTCTTAGTGCAATTAAAGAGCGCCAAGGAAGACGTCTTGACGCGTCGTCAGGTTTTGCCCGAAAACTATTTGGAAGACAAGGCTGCGACTGTTGCCGCCCAAGCTCAAGCCGAAATCGGCTTTGCGTTTGAGTTGCAAGAAGGCGAACCCGCCACATTGTCCGTTGAGATCGATCCCTCGATCTGATCGCCATCCTCAAAAAGGTGACGCCATGAGCATCTTTATCTCAGGCTCCGTCGCTTACGATACGGTTTTGAGTTTTGAAGGCACGTTTGCCGACCATCTCTTGGTCGACAATCTTCGAGAGCTCAACGTCACCTTTCAAACTCCTCGCATGATCAAAAATTTCGGAGGCTGTGCCGGCAATATCGCCTACGGCCTTCGCATGCTTGGAGCTACGCCTTTTATCGCATCTGCTTGGGGCCAAGATTGCCTCGAATATCAAAAACATTTCGAGCGTCTCGGCATCTCCACGCGCGGGATCCTTTATTTCCCCAAACATTTCACCGCTCAAGCTTTGATCACAACCGATCGGTTAGGTAATCAATTGACGGCTTTTCACG
>JAFNZB010000227.1 GCA_017383055.1 Burkholderiaceae bacterium
ATTACCCATGGAACCCACCACGCTCACGATGTTGACGATACGACCGTAACGAGCCTTCATCATGCCGCGCATGACACCACGGCTCAAACGGAAGACCGGCGTCAAGTTCGTGTCGATCACGTCTTGCCATTGTTCGTCCTTCATGCGCATGGCCAAACCGTCACGCGTGATACCGGCGTTGTTAACCAAAACCGTCACAGCACCGAATTCCTTCGCGATGTCAGCCAAAACGGCGTCACAAGCGGCAGCATCCGTCACGTTCAAGACAACGCCACGGCCCTTACCGCCCAAAGCGGCGATTTGTTCCGTGATCTTTTGAGCACCGGATTCGCTCGTCGCCGTACCGACCACCGTTGCACCGGCTTGCACCATACGAGCAAGGATCGTTTCACCGATACCGCGAGAAGCGCCCGTCACCAAAACGATTTGGCCGGCCAAAGCTTCATTCGTAAAAACTTGAGACATTTCGTATACCACCTATTACTTGAGTTCTTCGAAAACGGCGTTCAAAGACTCTTGAGAATTAATGTTCTTGACTTCGATCGACGGAGCGATGCGCTTGATGAGACCGTTCAACACACGGCCCGGACCCACTTCAACGATGTGCGTCACACCCATTTCTTCGAAAGACTTGATCGTCTTGACCCATTGCACGGCGCCCGAGACTTGTTGAGCCAATGCTTCACGGATTTCTGCCACGTCCTTATGAGCCACAACGTCGATGTTGGCCACGACGTCCACCGTCGGCTCTGCCATTTCTACTTCAGCCAACTTGGCGCGCAAAGCGTCGCTTGCGGGCTTCAACATGGAGGAGTGAGACGGAACGGACACCGGCAACAACAAACCGCGCTTGGCGCCCAAAGCCTTGGCTTCGACACAAGCCTTTTCAACGGCAGCCTTGGCACCGGCGATCACGACTTGACCCGGAGAGTTGAAGTTCACGGGTTCGCAAACACCGAGGTCAGCAGCCTTATCGCAGGCTTCTTGCACCTTTTCATCGGTCAAACCGAGCACGGCAGCC
Organism: Burkholderiaceae bacterium; assembly: GCA_017383055.1. Taxonomy (GTDB): domain Bacteria; phylum Pseudomonadota; class Gammaproteobacteria; order Burkholderiales; family Burkholderiaceae_F; genus Aphodousia. The sequence goes on from JAFNZB010000227.1 coordinate 1,022, forward strand.
ATGGCACCCACGCCCACCGGCACGGCTTCTTGCATGGCAGAGGCACGGAACTTCACGAGCTTGACGGCTTCTTCCAAAGAGAAAACGCCGGCTGCGGTCAAAGCGGAGTATTCACCCAAGCTGTGGCCGGCCATGATTTCGGGCTTCTTACCGCCCATGGCGCACCATGCTTCGTACATAGCGACGGAAGCCGTCAACATCGCGGGTTGCGTATTGACCGTCAAATTCAACACTTCGGCGGGACCGGCTTGGATCATACCGGCCAAGTCTTCGCCCAAAGCGGCATTGGCACGAGCCAAAACGTTTTGTACGGTTTCGTTTTCGGCAAAGCTGTCAAGCATACCCACGCTTTGAGAACCTTGACCCGGGAAGACGAAAGCTAATTTCATTTTCAATACTCCAGTAAAAAATCGGTTCGGCACTTTTTAAAAGCGCACAAGAAGACTGCCCCACGCCATGCCGGCTCCGACGGCCTGCATGAGTACGGCGTCCCCTTCTTGAATTTTTCCTTCACGCACCGCGCTATCCAACGCAAGCGGCACGGACGCTGCCGACGTGTTGCCGTGACGATTCACGGTCACAACGACCTTTTCATCGGGCAAACCTAATTTTTCGGCAATCTTTTGCATGATGCGAAGATTGGCTTGATGCGGTACGTATCGATCGACATCTTCGATCGTCAAACCGGCCATCGCCAAAACTTCCTTGGCGGACTCGGTCATCATACCGACGGCGGTCCGAAAAACCTGTTGACCGTCCATCCGTAAAAACCCGTCATCAACGAGC
>JAFNZB010000228.1 GCA_017383055.1 Burkholderiaceae bacterium
CGACTACCGCCAACTACATCATCATGGCTTCGCTCACGGCTCCCGTGTTCGTGGACTTGGCTTTGGGGTTGGAACTTCATGGTCAAGAAATCGCGATTCCGTTGATCGCGGCGCATCTTTTCTGTTTCTACTTCGGGATTTTGGCCGACGATACGCCGCCTGTGGGTTTGGCTGCTTATGCCGGTGCCGCCATCGCCAAAGCCGATCCGATCAAGGTCGGTATCCAAGGGTTCTTGTACGACATCCGAACGATCATTTTGCCGGTGTTTTTCTTGTTCAATAGTGATTTACTGTTGATTGGGATCGATAGCGTTTGGCAAGGCTGTTTCCTCTTTGTGATGACCTCGATCGGGATGGTGTGCTTTACTTCCGCCACGCAAGGTTGGTTGATCGATCGCACGAACTTCATTGAACGCGTGTTGCTTTTAGGCTGTACGCTTGTGATGATGTTCCCGCTGCTTGTGACCGGATTTGTTTTGGAATATGAACAACGCTGGTGGGGCTATCTCGTTGGTTTGGCTATTTTCGGTTTGGTTTGGTGGATGCAACGCGTCCGTTACGCCAAGGCATAGAACAACAATACAAAGCTGAAAAAGAAACGGTCCTCAAATCTGTTGATTTGAGGACCGTTGTCATTGAGCCGTTAAGCGAATGTTACATGTTGACGATCATGTTCATACCGAAGAACACGGCAAAACCGACACACAACGGTAACCACGTACGACGGCAGATGGCCATCGGGCTAATACCAGCAGCCAATGCGGCAGCGATGACGCAACCGGCCACAGGGCTCATCGAACGGAACGTGGAGCTAGCCATATGCATCGGGGTGACCATGGCAGCCAAGTTACCGCCCAATTGAGCTTGAACGTCATTAGCCAAGGAAGCGAAGGAGGCGAATGCGCCCACACCAGAACCCGTCAAGGCCGTGATCACACCGACCAAAGCCGTCAACACGCCCGTCATGGCGGAGACGCCGAAACCACCAGCGCTAGCGGAGTCGATGATGGCGTTGATGAGGCCGGAAACGCGCAAACTCGTTGCGAACATTTCAGCGCAGATGATCAAGGCCACGATACCGCCGAACATGGCAGCCATCTTCTTCCACATCACCATAGCGTCTTGGAACACCTTCTTGATATCACGCAAGCGAATCAATTCGATGGCGACCACGCACAACCACGTCAACATAAGAGCGGTGATCACGTTCAACTTAATGGAGCTGATACCGAACTTGGAGAAGACGAAGAGCAAGATGATGGGTACGAACGGGAACAAGGCATACCACATCGGGCACGGACGGTCAGCCGTATTCTTGACTTCTTCCGTTTCCGTGTAGACGTCGTCGTTCTTGTTGTCGTAGTAACGTTGAACGAAGAAGTGCATGACAGCCATCACAAGGATTGCCGGGATAGCACAAAGCAATTGGTATTCGACGTAGAAGGCCGTCGGGTCCATGCCGGCGGTCTTAGCAGCCAATTGTTGCGTACCGAAAAGCGGACCGGCAGCGATGGAACTACAGCAAGCGATCGCTGCTGCAGCCGAAGCACGAGACACACCCACCTTCGTCAAAATCGGATAGAAGCTTACCAATAACAACATCGTCAAACCGGCAGCGGAGACGATCACGATATTGATGAAGTGACCGAGGATGTAAGCAACAGCCAACAAGAGGTACGGGTTGTTGAACTTCTTCAACGGTTCGGCAACGAGTTTCACCAAAGCGTTGGAAGCGCCGATTTGCGTCATGTAACCGGCGAAACCACCGGACACCATGATGATCAAACCGACACCGGTCAATTGCTTGGCACTGACAACGCGGATCAAGTCAACGATGTCGAACCAAACCAAGCCCGTGGTCTTAGCGCCCTTGGGCAAAATGTTCGTGATACCGCACATAACGGTCACGAAAAGAATGACCAAACCAGCCACCAACAACACCATGTGCGTCGGATAGCGCTTGATCAAAAGATAGCCGGCGATAATCGTCACAACCGCAGCGACTATGATGGGAAGCATACTCATAAGACAAGTCCCCTTAGTTTGTTAAACACAGCACCTAACAAGTAGGTACCCCGGATGGAGTAAGAGAGAACACTCCGTTTTTTAGTGAATCAAAGAAATACCCTAATTAACTAAAACTGTTACACGCGACCGAAGAAACGATCGCAGGTCTCTTGTGCGACATCACGCAAGAAAGCAGCCAATTCCGGTTCGATTTCGGTGTCGAAATGGATTTCACGTGTATCGATGCCAAAAAGTGAACTGATGATCGTGCAAGCCAAAAGATAAGAACCGGCGGGCGTCGGGTGACGCTTATCCGAAATGTACAACGGGACTTCTGGCATTTTTTGACGAGCCAAAGCAAAAGCCAAACCGGCTGGAACAGCCAAGGCATCATTTTCGTTGGCGACGGCGGTAATCGCATCGGCCAATTGAGCGGTCATTTCTGGTTTGTCGGCATAAGCCCAAGAAATCACGAAAATCGGCGTAGCGTCATGCTTGCGGCAGATTTCTGCGTCGAGCTTGGCAAATTTCTTAAAGTCTTCGCCCATCGTCGGATGAATCGGACCTTGAGAACTGTCATGCAAGAGGACGCTATCCCAAAGTTGTTCGTTGGGATCGCGGAAGACGACTTCGTTTTCGGAATTGAAGGCATAAGAAGAAATGGCGTGCGGACGGAAATAGCTTTCAACGTCATGCCAACTCAAGCTTGCACCGTTAATGGCGACCATGTTGCAACGGAATTTCGGCGGATTCGGGGCCTTTTGCAACAAACGGCGAGCAAAGCGATGTGCGCCGTTATTGAAGAAAAAGAAAGAATTACCGACGTAAAGCAAAGCTTTCGGGACGGGGATGGATGTCACTTTCGGCATCACGTTATGTTCGAGGCCCGTCACAGGATTGCAAATCGGATCATAAGTTTTGTCGCACATAATGAGTCCTTATTTAACGTACTGAAACAGTTAGATTATGAAACGCATAATCGGTTTTCGGTAGTTGTTAAATGGTATTTTAGGAAAAGTTGTTTTGTCTTTGATGCAAATGTTGATATGCCCCCAATTGACTAAGTTCCAACCGTTAGAGTTGTTCCTCGAAGATTTGAGCTTTACGGTCAAAGTTTTCTAATTGCATGTAATACTCGCAGCAATCCATTAACGCATTTTTGGAAATCATGCCGCAGATGTCGGTGCCGATCACGGATAACCCATAACGGCGAGCTTCAGAGCGTACCATTTCGATGATACGGTAAAGCGGTACGATATCCGGATTGATCATGCAACTGACCTGACAGATCTTGCGATCCTCCAAGTAAACGCCGATGGCGCGAGCTTCAGCGTAGCCTCCACGAGCTTCACGAAATGATTGAGCAATCTTTTTGGCGATGGTCACATCGGGGGTATTCAAAGAAATATTAAATGCGACCATGGGGGAGCGGACACCCAAAGGCATGGCTCCTGCTGTCGGATGCATCTTGGCTTCACCGTAGTCCGGCATCCATTCGGGGTTGTTGATCAATTCGCACAAACCTTCATATTCCGGGTGGCGGATGTTTTGTAATTTCACGCGTTCGGGATGCTGAGCTGCTTTTTCATAGAGGTAAACGGGAACTTGAAGTTCACGAGCGACACGTTCCCCAAGTCGATGACAAAGCTCGACGCATTCTTCCGGCGTGATGTCTTCGACTGGTACGAACGGAGAGGCATCGATTGCGCCGATACGTGGATGTTCGCCCTTGTGCGTACGCATGTCGATCAACTCAACGGCCTTTTGGCACATGCGAAAACCGGCTTCTAAAACGGCTTCCGGTTCACCGACGATGGTGTGGACACAACGGTTATAAGAGGCTTCAACGTTGACGTTGATGAGTTTGACGCCATCAACGGAACGAGCGGCATCACTGATCGCATCAATGACGTCTTGACGACGACCTTCAGAAAAATTTGGAATGAATTCGACGATTTTAGCCATGGGAACTATCTCCAGATTCTCTCATTTAATTAATTGCTCACGAAATATATTTTACGTCCGAGCAGAATCGTCGGTATGACAATTGGGATGGAAAATGGATGGGGTCTGGGATACGGGCTTAGTTGAAGGCTAATTGAACAAAAAAGAAAAACGGAGTTTGATTTCTCAAACTCCGTTTCATGAATTTTGGTAGGCACAATTGGACTCGAACCAACGACCCCCACCATGTCAAGGTGATGCTCTAACCAACTGAGCTA
>JAFNZB010000229.1 GCA_017383055.1 Burkholderiaceae bacterium
CATGCCATCGGGCGTCGGAAATAAAGGCAAACAAGGCTTATTGAGCACCTTCTCAAGGTTGCAACGCTTAGCGATTTCCACCGTATTGGCAATGGCAGACGGAATGTCCGCAAAGAGACTGATCATCTCTTCGGGCGACTTTAAATACTGCTGATCGGTGTAGATCTTCGGGCGCGACTTATCAGCCAACACGTCACCCCGTGCGATACACACACGGATGTCATGCGGCTCAAAATCCTTTTGCTCCAAGAATTGGATCGGATGGGTCGCAACGACCGGAATGTCCAAATGCGAGGCAATGTTCAAGTGATGACGCACCACCGCTTCATCGGTCAGGCGGCCTGCTCGTTGCAATTCTAAATAGAAGCGATCGCCCCAAAGGGTCTTCATCTTCGTGGCCAATTCATGGGCTTCAGCCACTTTTTCTGCCAAACAGAACTGCGCCAACATGCCCTCGGGACCGCCCGAGAGGAAAATCAAACCGTCATGTTTTTCAAACAACCAATCAAGCTTGACTTCACCGCGACCCAAATATTGATTTTTGACCCATGCACGAGAAAGGTGTTCGCAAAGCGTGAGATAGCCTGTCTTGTCTTGACAAAGCACCGCCATGCGATAGGGCTTATCACGATCGGCGGAATTTTCAATCACCAAATCACAACCCAAAATCGGCTTCACACCGGCCTTGCGAGCGTGCGTGTAGAAAATCAAACCGCCGAAAATATTATTCAAATCGGTCAAACCCAAGGCTCCCACGCCTTGGTCTTTGACTTGTGCAATGGCCGAGTCGAGTCGCACGGTACTGTCAGTGACCGAGAACTCGGAGTGCATGCGAAGATGAATGAACTGCGGTTGCATAACGAGGCTTTTTCTACTAATGGACCAAATAGTTTATTTTAATCTGTAGGGACGCTTTTTACCCGATTTCGATATCATTGATGGGTCGAAAACTGTGAGAATAAAATCATGACCAATCCCCTTCTGACCTTTACCGATTTGGTTGACTTTGCCGCCATCCGTCCCGAGCACGTCATCCCGGCCATCAAGACTCGCATTGAAGAAGCCGATGCTGCCTTGCAAGCCGTCACGGCCGATGAAACGCCCTGCACGTGGGAAGCCGTGATCGATCCTTTGGAGCGTAAAACGTTAAAGCTTTCTCGCACTTGGGGTGTCGTAAGCCACATGATGAGCGTGATGGACTCGCCCGAGCTTCGTGAAGCTTATAACGAGGCACTTCCGTTGATCACGCAGTTTTGGATCAAATTGAGCCAAAGCGACCTCTCGAAGAAATACTTGGGCATCCAACAAAGCGACGACTTTAAGGCTTTGTCTGCCACGCGCCAACGCATCATCGAGCAAGAATTGTTGGAATTCAAGCTTGCCGGTGCGTTCTTGCCGCAAGACAAAAAAGACACGTTAAAGACGATCAAAGAAACGTTGGCACAAGACAATCAGAAGTTCTCCGAAAACCTTTTGGACGCCACAAACGCCTACGAACTTCTGATCGACGATGAAGCCCAATTGGAAGGCATTCCTGCCGACGATATCGCGTCTTTTAAAGAAACGGCTGAAGCTGAAGAAAAGTCGGGTTATAAGATCACGTTGCAGATTCCGCACTATATCGCCGTGCTTCAATACGCCAAGGATCGTGCTCTTCGTGAAAAGCTCTACCAAGCTTATGTCACGCGCGCATCCGAATTTGACAATGACGGCAAGTTCGATAACGCTCCCGTCATGAAGCACATCGTCGAACTTCGTCGAGACGAGGCTGCGTTGCTCGACTACCCGCACTACGGTGCATTGTCCTTGGCCACTAAGATGGCTGAAACGACCGATGATGTCACGGGTTTCTTGCGAGATCTTGCTCAAAAGAGCTTGCCGCAAGCCAAAGCCGATATGGCTGAAGTTAAGCAATTTGCGACGGACGTTTTGGGAATCGACAATCCCCAAAGTTGGGACCTCCCCTACGCGAGCGAAAAACTTCGTGAAGCCAAGTACGCGTACTCTGACCAAGAAGTCAAGCAATACTTCACCGAACCGGCCGTTTTCAAAGGCCTTTTCGGATTGGTCGAACGTTTATTCGGTATCACGATCGTGGCTGCGGACGCTCCCGTTTGGCATCCGGACGTGAAGTTCTTCCGTATCCAAAACGAAGCCGGTGAAAAAATCGCTGAGTTCTACATGGACCTCTACGCTCGCGCCAATAAGCGCGGTGGTGCTTGGATGGATAACGATCGCGTACGCAATCGCTTAAACGGCTCCTTGGAAACGCCGATCGCTTACCTTGTGTGCAATTTCTCCAAACCTGTAGGTGGAAAGCCTGCCCTTTTGACGCACGATGACGTCTTGACCCTTTTCCATGAATTCGGTCATGGTTTGCATCACATGCTCTCCAAGGTCGACGATCCGGCTGCTAGCGGCATCAACGTGGTTGAATGGGATGCCGTGGAGATGCC
>JAFNZB010000230.1 GCA_017383055.1 Burkholderiaceae bacterium
TCGCCTCGTCGACCTTTATCCTGATGACGAGCTCGTTGGTGGGTACGATCAGTCACGGCATGCTCGGTCACATCGTTTGGCTTCCTGCGATCTGCATCGGGATCGGTTGTGTGTTAGGCGCTCAAATCGGTGCTCGAATCTCCAAAAAGAGTAAACCCAAAGTCTTGGTCATCATCTTGTCCGTCACAATGGTCTTGATGGGGATCCAATTGATCTGGCGCGGTCTCTAAACCGATTGCAACTGGACCAAGGTCACCTTCGGGTGACCTTTATCTTTTGGCTACCTAGGGAAGATCATCTAACGCTTGAAGTTGTGCTGAGACTAAAATTAATAAGTTTGAAAAAGAGTCTTTTTATGCCTTTTGATCTTTGGTTAAGTTTTGCCATTGCGTCTTTCGTTTTAGCGGTGGCACCCGGTCCCGACAATTTATTCGTGCTTTTGCAATCGGCCATGCACGGTGCTCGAGCGGGTGTCTTGGTGACGCTCGGACTTTGTTGCGGTGTGTTCTGTCACACGATGTTGGCGGCCTTTGGGGTCGCTGCCGTTGTGGCCGCCAATGAAACGCTTTTGATGGTCATTCAATGCATCGGTGCCGCTTATCTCATTTACTTAGCTTGGGGAGCTTGGCATGCGCCCGTAGGCGGAGACGGGGGACAGAGTGCTTTGCCGAAATTGGGCGCTTGGCAGCTTTGGCGTCGTGGCATCTTTATGAATGTCACCAACCCGAAGGTCCTTATTTTCTTTTTGGCCTTATTCCCGCAGTTTTTGGTGCCGGGCGCAACGGAGAGCGCCGTCATGATCCAAATGTTGATCATGGGAGTGACGTTCTTGGCTTGCACGCTCGTTGTGTTTAGCACCGTGGCTTGGTGCGCAGGAACCTTGGCCGACAAACTTCGAAGCCCGAAGGTGCAACTCGTGATGAATCGTGTAAGCGCCATCATCTTTGCCTTCTTGGCTGTTTCAACCCTTTTGTGGAAAGCCGCTTGATATGCCGACGACCGCTAAAAATAAAGACGTTCTGTTGATCACGTTGCTGGGGATCGCCCACGGCGTCTCCCATTTTTATCACTTGGTCATCCCGCCGCTTTATCCGTGGTTGATGCCTGAATTCGATCTCAACTTCGCTCAAGTGGGCTTGGTGATGACGATCTTCTTCATCGTGAGCGCATTGGGGCAAGCCATCAGTGGCTTCTTGGTCGACCGATTCGGTGCGAAGCGTTGCTTGATGGCGGGCACTGCCGCATTGATGCTCTCGGGCGTCTTTTTGGCTTTGGCTCAAGGCTACGCTTGGCTTTTCATCTCGGCAACGCTCGCAGGCCTCGGCAATAGTGTTTTCCATCCGGCCGACTATTCCATCATCAACCGCAGTATCTCGGAAGCTCGCATTCCGTACGCATTCTCCATCCACGCCGTCGTCGGTAACGTGGGTTGGGCGGTTGCGCCGGTCTTGATGGTGGGGGTGGCGATGCTCTTAGATTGGCGTGCCGCCGCTTGGAGTTCCGCTCTGATCGGTCTTGGTGTTTTGGCCCTTTTGATGTTCTATCATCGAGAGTTCGACGTGGACGACTCGGAAGAAACGAGCGCCAAAGAAGCGGCTAATGAAAAGCAAAAGGGGGGCAGCTTTGCCTTCTTGGGCCACTTATCCGTTTGGCTTTGCTTCTTCTTTTTCTTCTTTACCTGCGTGGCCTACGGTATTTTGCAAAACTTTGCACCGTCCATTTTCAAAGCGACCTACAACTTGTCTTTGGAAACGGCCACGGCCGGGTTGACCGCCTATATCGTCGGTAGCGCCACCGGTATTTTGTCGGGTGGTTGGGTCGCCAAACGTTTCCCGCGCACCGATTATGTGATCGCTTCAAGCCTCACTTTTGCCGCCGTCATGGCTTGTCTTTTGGCCACGCAATGGGTCCCGGGTTGGATGGTCTTACCCTTGATGTGCTTGATGGGTTTTGGCGTGGGGATCGCAACGCCGTCTCGTGACATGCTCATTCGTCAAACCACGATGGTGAAATTCGGCAAGAACACGTTCGGTCGCGTTTACGGTTTTACCTATTGTGGGATGGATGTCGGCCAAACGATGGCTCCGGTGATCGCCGGTCCTTTGTTGGACGCAGGCCAATTCACCTTAGCATTGATCCTTGTGGCCGTTTTCCAATCCGGTGCCGTGTTGACCGCATTGGGTGTTGGACGACAAAACTGATTTCGATTTTGAGGAGTAAATGATGCAGACCGTTTCGTTGATTGGGGCCGGTGCCCTAGCCCGAGAATTCGCTTCCAACCTTGCCGTCTTGGGCGGGGAGTGGACGATTAAGAGCGTTTTGGGTCGTAGCCCCGAACGTTTGGAATCCTTTACCCAAGATTTCGCCTGTGAAGGTTTTACCGATTTTGAAGCCTTCATCGAAACGGCGGGGGATGTGGTCATTGAACTTGCCGGCAAGCCTGCCGCTCAACGCTATGCGATCGATGTTTTGAAAACGGGACGCCGTTGGGTGAGCGTCTCGATCGGTGCGTATGTCGATGAAGCCTTCCGCAACGAAGTGATCGAAACGGCCCGCGCTCATCGTACCGAAGTGCATTTGCCGCACGGTGCAATCGGTGGCCTCGATTATCTCTTGACGTCTTCTCTTTATAAGAACACGCCCAATGTAACGATCGAAACGCGCAAAGGGTATAAGGGCTTGGCTGGCGCTCCCGGCATGGAAGGCCTTGACGTGGATCCGACCAAAGAATGCGTCGTCTTTGAAGGCAGTGTGGATGCCGCCGTTGCAGCATTTCCGAAAAACATCAATGTGGCAGCGGCTGCCAGTTTAGCTTCCGCCAATCCCAATATCACGGTGCGCATCATCTGCTCGCCCGACGCCAAAAATAACGGCCATCGCATCACACTCGATAACGGCCTTTGGAGCGGTACGATGCAATTTGCCTCAATGCCTGATCCCGCCAATCCGAAAACGAGCATTTCCACAGCTTGGAGCGTATTGGCACTTTTGAAGAACTTAAGTTCGCCTTTGCGTTTCTTCTAAAAAACGGCTACAAAAAAAAATTGCCCGGACTCACAAAGTTCGGGCAATTTCGTATTCAGGCAAACCTTTGATTACTTCTTAGCAGCTTCGGGCTTGACGTCAATCTTAGCCTTTTGGAAGAGGCTTTGGATGCTTTGTTGGACCTTCGTTTGGACCAACATGTTACGGTAGTGGTCCTTGCTCTTGTCATAAGACGGGAAGAGTTCGGCCTTACGAACATCATCGACCTTGATCACGTGGAAAACACCGCCCACACGAACCGGGATTTCCGTGAACTTGTTCTTATCCAAGTTACGAACAGCGTAACCGATCATCGGAGCGAAGTTAGCAGAAGAAGCCCAGTTGTCCAACTTACCGCCGGTTTCCTTGGCGTTCTTGTCGATGGAGAATTCCTTGGCGACCTTTTCAAAGCTCGTGCCGTCCTTCAATTCATCAACGACCTTCTTAGCGTCAGCTTCGGTCTTGACCGTAATGACACTGATCTTGTATTCCTTGTCACCGTAAGCCTTCTTTTGATCGTCATAGAACTTCTTGACGTCGGCGTCGTTCACGGGGTTCTTCTTAGCGAAGTCGGCGATCAAGGCGTTGATCAACACTTGGTCACGGGCGTTGTTCAAGGCATCCTTCACATCGGAGCGCGTGGACAACTTCAAGCGATTGGCTTCTTGCAAAAGCACGGCTTGTTGGATCATTTGGTTACGCACTTGCATTTCGAGTTCGGGGGTGCGCTTTTGACCGTTCTTGACGATTTGCTTGATAACTTTTTCTTGTTCTTGAGCGGAAATAGTCTTACCGTTTACGGTCACGGCAGTCGGGGCAGCCATTGCCATCGTGGAGGCCATGGCCAACGAAAGGGCGACTGCTAA
>JAFNZB010000231.1 GCA_017383055.1 Burkholderiaceae bacterium
AGAATCTGATCTATGCGGACCGATTCTTTCCTTCTAGCAAGCGTTGTTCAGCCTGTGGCCGAATCCATCAAGGTCTGACATTGAAAGACCGTGAGTGGACGTGTGTTTGTGGTCAACACCACGAACGGGATGAGAATGCGGCAATCAATTTGACGCAATACCCGTTTTTGGAAGAAAATAGCCGTGAGGGTCGGGATGACCCAAAGAGCGTAAAGAGTTCCCCGAGAGTAAAGGATGTCGGCGCATCGGCTCTCGCGAAAGAAGTACTTCAAGCAGAAGTACTTGGGTCGCTTGAAGCCTCTGCCTTAATGATCAGGCAGGGGTAATTCACTCTTCAACACATAACCGTAAGCACGCTTGCGACCGTCTTCACCTTGTTCGATGTAGACGCCTTGCAATTCGGGTGCGAAACCCGGGCAACGGTTGATACCTTCTTCCAAAGCCAAGAAGTACTTCAAGACGCTACCGCCCCAAACTTCACCCGGCACGCAGCAAAGCACACCCGGCGGATACGGCAATGCACCTTCGGCTGCCACGCGGCCTTCGGCCTCTTCCAACGGAATCAATTCCACATGACCGCGTAAGAATTCGTAGTGAGCTTCTTGCGGTTGCATGACCATCTTCGGGAAGTGAGCCTTACGGAACATTTCCTTTTGAAGTTGCTTAACGTTGCGGCTCTTATAGAAGTCGTGCATTTCTTGGCACAAGCGACGGATCGTGTAACCGCGATAGCGTTCTTCGTAAGCGTGGTAAATGCTCGGAAGAACCATTTCGAGCGGTGCATCGGCATCCAACAAATCTTCAAAGCGCTTGATTTGCGTGACCAGGTGTTGCATCTTGGCCATGTCTTCTGCGGGCGTCATCAAGAACAAGATGGAATTTAAGTCACACTTTTCCGGAACGACGTTGTTTTCGCGCAAGAAGTAAGCCAAGATCGTAGCGGGCACACCAAAATCTTCATACTCACCCGTTTCCACATCGATACCCGGCGTCGTCAAAAGGAACTTGCACGGATCGACGAAGTATTGCTTATCGCCGTAACCTTCAAAGGCGTGCCACTTGGCACCCGGCTCAAACGCAAAGAAACGAAGGTCGTTAGCCATCTCTTCGGTGTCGTAATCTTGCCAATAGCGACCGCCCACCTTTTCCGGCACGAACGGACGAATGTACTTACAAGTATCCAACATCAACTTGCGGGCATCGATACCGACCTTGACACAATCCAACCACAAACGACGACCGGCTTCGCCTTCGTGCATCTTGGCATTGACGTCCAAGGCGGCAAACAACGGATAAAAGGGACTGGTGGAAGCATGCATCATGAATGCGTTGTTCAAGCGCTTATGCGGCACGTAACGGTCTTGACCGTGGATGTGAGAGTCCTTCTTATGGATTTGAGAGGTTTGCGAGAAACCGGCTTGTTGCTTGTGCACGGATTGCGTCACAAAGATACCGGGATCCTCCGGACCCAATTCCAAGAGAAGCGGCGAGCAATCCTTCATCATCGGGATGAATTGTTCGTAACCCACCCAGGCGGAGTCAAAAAGGATGTAATCGCACAAATGACCGATGCGATCGACCACTTGGCGAGCGTTATAGATCGTGCCGTCATAGGTGCCCAATTGAATCACTGCCACACGGAACGGGCGCTTTTCATCGGCCTTAGCAGGAGCCACTTCACGCACGAGCTCACGAAGGTACTTTTCATCAAAGCAATGCTCGTCGATGCCGCCAATGAAACCGTAGGGATTACGGGCCGTTTCCAAATAAATGGGGGTTGCGCCGGCTTGCAAAAGAGCGCCGTGGTGGTTCGACTTATGATTATTGCGGTCAAAGAGCACCAAGTCGCCCGGCGTGAGCAAGGCGTTCAAAACGACCTTGTTAGAAGCGGACGTACCATTTAAAACGAAGTAAGTCTTGTCAGCGTTATAGATCTTGGCAGCGGCCACTTGAGCTTGATGCGGCACACCTTCGTGGATCAGCAAGTCACCCATCGAAACGTCGGCATTACAGAGGTCGGAACGGAAAAGGTCTTCACCGTAGAACTTGAAGAATTCACGACCAGCGGGATGACGACGGAAGAATGCACCGCCTTGGTGACCCGGGCAGTTAAATTGGGCGTTACCTTGCTTGACGTATTGTTCAAGACGACCAAAGAACGGCGGCAAAAGTTTTTCTTCATACTTCTTAGCCGCTTCTTCAATTTGACGACCGTAGAGGATGATGTTGCTCGGATTGGTACCGATCACGCAATGCAAACGACCCATCGGAAGGTCCGTTTCACCATCGTCAACAGCAATCACAGGGATACCGAAACACGTGGCTTCCACGGCATCGAGCTTACCGTTAACGACATCACGGGCCGACAAAACGGCCACGGCCACTTCGGTTAAGTCGGCCTGATCGAAGTCCACGATTTCACGATCCAAATGAAGGATGTCGCGAATGCTTTGGCTGGCAGCAATCTTGAGTTTTCTCATTGGGCAAATCCTCTTCAAAAATCTCTGGGTGATTCGAAGAATCACAACAAAATAGAAACACCATTCAATTGTAATTGGCGTGCACAAAGAAAGTAGGAAAAGACGGTTTTTTTCTGTAAAATGAGGACTTCTTCATGCGGCTGTAGCTCAATGG
>JAFNZB010000015.1 GCA_017383055.1 Burkholderiaceae bacterium
CCGACGTCATCAACGATCCGATGTATCGTCCGGAAGCTTCGACTTCCCAAACCGTCAAGCCTTATACTCCCAACGAAAAAGAGCTTGGCGTCGAAGTGCCGCCTAAGGCGAAACACTGATTTTTTACCTAAGTCAAGCCCCTTAGGACAATCCTTAATTTTTTAGAATTCGTAGCCGAAATACGGGATAATTGCGACATTGTTTTTCCGTGTGGGAGAAGTGTTGTGGCAACGATCGTCAAACCTCAAGATCTCGTTGAAGAAGCCCGTTTTGCGGCAGAAGTTCGCCATCAGATCCATCGATTCCCGGAAGTGGGTTTGGATCTTCCGATCACGGAAAAATTCATTGTTGAAACCCTAAAAGCCATGGGCGTTGAAGAGGTCTACTCTCGCGTGGGCGGTGAAAACGTGGGCGGTGTGGTCGCCGTGATTCGCGGCAATCGTCCGGGCCGTACGATCGGCCTTCGAGGTGACTCCGACGCGTTACCGTTGAACGAAAATACGGGGGCACCGTATACGAGTCAACACACGAAATGTCACCATGCTTGCGGTCATGACGGTCACGTCGCCTGCGTGATGGCTGCTGTGAAGTATCTTCATGAGCATCGTGATTTTGCCGGTACCATGGTTGCCATTTTCCAACCGGGAGAAGAAGGTTTTGCCGGTGCTCGCTACATGTTGGAAGACGGCTTGATCGAGCGTTTCGGCATCGATGAATTCTATGCCTTGCATGCTGAGCCTAGCGTTCCCGTGGGTCACGTGGCTTTTGTGCCGGGTTATGCCACGGCTAATGCCGATATCTTTGAAATCGTTTTCGAAGGGAAGGGCGGACATGGATCTCGTCCGCAATTCGTGCACGATCCGATCGTTGCCGCAAGCGAATGCGTCTTGGCTTTGCAAACGATCGTTTCTCGTAGTGCACCGGCCGATATGGCTGCAGTGGTTTCCGTTGGTTGCGTGGAAGCGGGCGATCGCAACGGCACGAGCGTGGTGCCGCAATTTGCGACGCTGCGCGGGACGGCACGTTCTTTTGAACCGGAAATTCAAGAGTTGATCATTCAACGCATGAAGCGTATTGCCGAAGGCATTGCGCACGCGCATGAAATGAAGGCCGAGGCCAAGTACACGAAGCTTTATCCGGCCATGTACAACGATCCGGCCATGGTAGAAAATGCCAAAGCATTAGCCCGTAAAGCATTGGGTGAGGAGTGTGTGGAAGCTTTCCGCCGTACGCCGGGCGGTGAAGACTTCTCCTTCATGCTTCGTGAAAAACCGGGTTGCCTCTTCCGTTTGGGTATGAAGGATGAAACGCACACCGTGAGTGTGCACAATGAACGTTTTGACTTTAATGACAAGGCGATTGCCACGGGTGTGGCCGTCTTGTTGACGATTGCTCTCGATCGTATGGCTGCTTAACCGAGCCCGATCGAAGTCACCGAGTTTGGCAGAGATTTTTTCCAAGCAGCTTTGCCAAATAGAAAAAGCCGATGAGTTTTCGCTTTCTCATCGGCTTTTTTGCCGCCTATGGTTTTAGAACGTTCCAAACCACGTGATCAACAGTGCATTGATGAAGTCAATAAGGAATGCACCGACGAGACTCACGATCAACCAGGGACGAGGACTGAAGCCGTACTTCTCTGCCAAGGCTTGCATGTTGGCCAAGCCGTTGGCAGTTGCGCCCATCGAAAATCCGATACCGCCTACGGTCAAGAGGACCGCATCGTAGTTCTTCCCGAAAAAGGCAAAGAGAACGAAGAAAGCAAAGAGGAGCATGAGGATCGTTTGCGCTGCCAGGATCACAGCCAAGGGCAGAGCCAAGTCAAGCAATTCATGAAGCTTCAAACTATTGATTGCCATCGTCACAAAAAGCACAAGACTCATGTCGGCCAATGCGTTCAAGCCCTTGCCTTCGACCGTGTATTTTTGGCTGAAGTCACCGACATTACGCACGATGGCCGCCACGATCATAGAGCCGATGTAGGCGGGGAGTGTGACAAAGCGCCCCAAAATGTCGGAGACCACCGAACCCAAGGCCATGCAGATGACGATCACGGCCGTGGCCTTCATGAGTTCTTCAGTGAGCGTCTTTTCACGCGCAGCATGATTGCCCGTGATGTCGGTATCCAAATCGTCAGGGATACGCAATTCGGGTTCGGGATTGGCGACGGGTTGCGTGGTTTTGATTTTGTAGCGACGGATCAACCATTCACCGAAGGGGCCGCCGATCATCAAAGCCGCGGCCATCCCAAACGTGGCGGCGGTGATTGCCACAGCCGTACCGCCCGTGATGCCGTAGGTTTGTTCAAAATAAGGGCCAAAGGCGGCCGAAGTGCCCAAGCCGCCCATCATGGAAACGGATCCGGCCAAAATCCCGTAATGCTGATCGAGTCCCATCCATTGGGCGATCGTCATGCCAAGCACGTTTTGCAATGCACACAAAACCGATACCGCTGCCAAAAAGCCCAACAAAAGTTTGCCGCCTTGTTTGACCACTTTGAGCGAGGCCATCAAGCCGATCGTGGTGAAAAAGGCAAGCATCAATTGGCTTTGCATCGTGGAGTCAAATTGCACGCGAAGGATTCCGCAAGCCTCCAAAATGGAAAGGATGAGCGCAACGCTCATCCCGCCCACGATGGGGCTTGAGATGGAAAAGCGCTTGAGAAGGGGAAAATGTTGGCGAAGCCAACCGCCGAAATAGTAGGCCATGATTGCGAAGGCCACGGCTTGGATCATGTTGACTTTGAGTAACCAAATGTCATTAACAAAACTGAGGTTCATGTCTGCCTGTCTCTGTGTTAGGGTTTACGATGAGTCGAGGTTAGCAGAGCACGGTAGGCGTGACAATTGCCCAAAAAGACAAAAGCTCGAGTATTTCTCGAGCTTCTAAGGGTTAATGCTTATATTTTAATTGAGCATGTTGGGAGCGATGTGTTCGCTCACCTTTTCGCCCAAAATCGTCGTTTGGAAAAGATCGACGATTTCTTCCATCGTTTTACGCTCCCACGTGGTGATGTTCGTGGAGCCCTTCACTTTGGTGTTCGTATAGAGCCAGTATTCACCGTCGGCGAAATACACTTCGCAGCTTTCCATCGGAGCGTTTTCTTTCTTCATCATCTTAAAACCACAGATCAAAGCGGCTTCGATCTCAAGTTTTCCTTGACCGGTGATGTCGAAAACGTGTTTTTGGCTCGGAGCTTCTTTGGCCATGCGAAGCGCCATTTTCATGGCTTCGACGGCAGCTTCCGGAGAGTCGGCCGTAGGCTCGGGCAGTGTGCCCATGTCGTACTTTTCAACGTAAGCGCGAAGTGCTTCGTGCAAGCGTTCCACCGGAGGCTTTTCACCGCTCGTGAACGCTTCTTGAGAGTTGACACGAGGATCGTTCGTTTCGCTGATGACACGCAAAGCCACGCCCTTGTCGGTCGGGATCGCACGCACCAAGAGGTGATCGATCGGGTCGTAGCACCAAAGCACGACATCGTCGGCTTCGATCTCGGGTTTGATGTACCAACCGTGATGGCGCTCGCCACCGCGGGTTTGCTCGGGCATCACCAATTCCAAGAACTGTTCTTCGGGTAACTTGTTGCCGATGATGTTGCCGTCGGCCGTGAATTGGAAGTGATAGAAGAAAAGCTTACGACGTTCCAAGTTTTTGAAAAACACGTTGATCGGTTTTTCTCCGCACGTTTCAGGGGCAAAGTCGAGCAAATCACGAACGATCGCGATCACTTTCTTTTCGATGCGATCTTGCGAGTGGCCACGGATGGCACGCGTGCCGTTTAACGACACGGCCACGTGTTCTTTATCGATCACCACGGTGCCCAAGAGCTTACCGTAGGTCAATCGAATGAGTTTGTCTTCGATTTCAACTTGAAACGTCGTCTTCATCAGTTTTGCTTTCGAATCTTAGTGTTGCGTTTCGTCGCCCGTTTGGAAAAGAGCAACGACTTCTTGCGGCGTGTAACGATAGACTTGACCGCAGAAATCGCAAACCACTTCCAATGCGCCCGTTTCTTCGGCGGCTTGGAGGGCTTCGACTTCACCCAAATTGCGGATCATGTGTTCGATGCGTTCACGAGAGCAAGAGCATTGGAACGTGGGCGTTTGCTCGGCGAGCAATTGCACGTCTTCTTGCCAGAAGAGACGATGTTCGATTTCCTTGGCATCAAGGCCCATCAACTCTTCGTCCTTGATCGTTTCGGCCAACGTGAGGATGCGTTCCCATGCGTCGGGATCGTCGATCAAGTGAGCGTCCTTACCACCGAAGCCCGGCATCTTTTGAATCATCATGCCGCCCACGTGTTCGGCATCGCCCTTTAACCACAAGCGCGTGTCGAGCTGTTCGGATTGATGCATGTAGTTCATCAAGCCATCGGCGATGCTTTCACCGACCAAGGGCACCACGCCTTGATAGAGGGCTTCACCTTCGCGGCGATCCTTCGGGTCGAGCATGATGGCGCAACGACCGTGACCGTGACGGTTGATCAAATCCTTCGTCGTCATCGTGTCATGAATGATGGCGCCTTCGTGAAGTTTGGCTGTCGCACGGATGCCGAGGCCGTTTTTGACTTCCACCACAGCCAAACGCACCGGACCGTCGCCTTGCAATTGCATGATGACGGAACCTTCGAACTTCAAGCCGCTTGCGAGCAACGTGGCACCGGCCGTCATTTCGCCCAAGAGCTTCATCACAGGAGCCGGAAGCTTATGGTTGGCGTGCATCTTCTTCCATGCGTCGTCCATGCGAACGATGGAACCGCGAATCGGAAGGTTGGAAAAAATAAAACGTAAAAGGGTGTCTTGAGACATTTTTCTTCTTATTCCATAGTCGAAAGCTCGATGGGCTTGAGACCCGTTTCGTAACGCGCTTTCTGTTGTCGATAGTGATGGGCGCTTATTTTAAGGTTTTTTCGCTCTTCAGGGGTCAATTCTCGAACGATTTTTCCGGGTCGTCCCATGATTAACACACCGTCGGGAAAGGATTTTCCTTCACCGATGAGTGTTCCGGCGGCGACTAGCGTGTCATTGCCGATCGTCGTTCGATTCATAATGATTGCACCCATTCCGATCAAGGTTCGATTCCCAATCGTGCAAGAGTGCAAAATCGCTCCGTGTCCGACCGTCACATCTTCCCCCAAAATACAGGGCACTCCAGGATCGCAGTGAATCACGGCATTGTCTTGGACATTGGAACCGGCACCGACCACAATCGAAGCCTCATCGCCTCGAAGTCGAGAGCCGGGCCAGACGTTGACGTGGGCAGCCAGTTCGACATCGCCGATGACGGTGGCCGACTCGTCGATCCAAGCGGTCGGATCAATCACGGGAATTGTGTTATCAAGTGCAAAAATCGCCATAGAAGCATCCAAAGTCACTACAATTAACGACTGTATTCTACGAGAAATATGTGATGACGAAGCGAATTGATTTACACACGCATTCAAAAGCCAGTGACGGAATGTTGACCCCGACCGAAGTGGTCCGAATGGCCCATCAAAATGGGGTCCAAACGCTTGCGTTGACCGATCATGATACGGTCGACGGACTTGAAGAAGCACGCCAGGAA
The DNA here is from genome assembly GCA_017383055.1 of Burkholderiaceae bacterium. GTDB lineage: Bacteria > Pseudomonadota > Gammaproteobacteria > Burkholderiales > Burkholderiaceae_F > Aphodousia. The sequence continues at coordinate 5,563 of JAFNZB010000015.1, forward strand.
GCCGAGCGATTGGGCATGCGCTTTGTGGGAGGCGTCGAGCTTTCCGTGACTTGGGGCAAAAAGACGATCCATATCGTGAGCCTTGATCCTCAAGAGCTTGGTCCTTACCGTTGTTATGCCAAGCGTGTTTTGCGTCAACGCGATGCTCGTGCCCGTCAAATGGGGGCAAAATTTGAATCATTGGGCATTTACAACATGTATGAATCGGCCCTGGCGTTGGCCGGTAATTCTTTGAATCTTTCTCGTCGTCATTTTGCAATGGCGCTTCACCAACGTGGCACGGTCGGTTCTGAAGACGAAGCGTTTGCCCGTTATTTGAAGGATGACGGTCCTGCCTTTGTTAAAACCGAGTGGTCGTCTTTAAGCGATGCGATGCGTTTGATCGAAGAAACGGGTGGGATCGCCGTGTTGGCGCATCCGGGGCGTTATCGCTTCCCCGAGCCCTACACGATCCAAGACCTTTTGGAAGACTTCCGAGCCTTGGGCGGTGAGGTGATCGAGGTCACGACGGGCAGTCACTGTCCGAGCGAAAACGAAAGTTTCATCCGCACGGCTGTGAACATGGGATTTGTCGCCAGTACCGGTAGCGATTATCACGGTCATCGTCCCGGCCGCCCCGGCCCGGGCCAACAAGAACAATTGCCGCCGTATTTGACGACGGTTTTGGATTTAATCGATAAGCGAAAAGAACAACAATGATGGATTCGATTCTCACCTTTGCGATCTATGCGATCCCGATGATCTTTGCGATCACCATGCACGAAGCTGCCCACGGTTGGATGGCTCGTCGCTACGGTGACAACACGGCTTGGATGTTGGGTCGTGTGACCTTGAACCCTATTCCGCACGTGGATTTGGTCGGCACGATCTTGGTGCCGGGGGCATTACTTTTAAGTTCGGCTTTGACGGGGATGGGTGGCATGTTGATCGGTTGGGCTAAGCCCGTGCCGGTCAATACGCGTTACTTGAATCCGTGGCGTCAAGGCATGTTCATGGTGTCGTTGGCTGGTCCTGCCAGTAATTTGATCCAAGCCTTTATCTGGTTGATCCTTTTGAAAGTCTTTGTGGTGATGGGTTTGCACTCGATGGTACTTTTGCAAATCGGTGTGGCTGGCGTCATGGTCAACTTCTATTTGATGGCTTTCAATTTGTTGCCGCTTCCGCCTTTGGACGGCGGTCGAATCTTGACGATGCTCTTGCCGTACTCGGCAGCGCAGCGTTTTGCCGAACTTGAAAACCACGGGATGATTATCTTGGTGGTGTTGCTTTTGTCGGGTTTGATGAGCTATTGGATGTCGCCTTTTGTCTCCATCGCTCGTTCGATGATTGGTTGGGCTTTGTTTTAAAGGTTTGTAACGAAGTTTTGCCCCATTCCGCCTATAAAAGTCGGTAAAATGTAAAAGTTATTTTAGGTAACGGTCGCGCGCGGCCGTTTCCATTTGTTTGGATTGGAATCATTATGAAAAGAGTTTTACGTGCGGGCTTTGTTGCCGGTATGTCTTTGGCTTTAGCCGCTTGTTCGAATTTCGCATTCAATCAAGACCCGATTCAATATGAATCGAGCGCTAGCCGCGCTCCGTTGGAAATTCCGCCGGGTATGGATAGCGTGCCGGTCTCCGATCGTTATGCCGTTCCGTCTCGTCCCCAATCCGTTTGGGCAAGTCAAGAAGCTCAACGTGAAGCTCAAGCCGGTCAGCAACAAGTCACCGGTTACGCCAACGTTTTGCCGGCAGGCGAGGTCGCAAAGATCGTTCGTGAAGGCAACAGCCGTTGGATCCACACCGACATGACGCCCGAACAAGTTTGGCCGCTCGTTCAAGACTTCTGGAACACGGTCGGTTTGACGCTTTCCCGTCATGATGCCAAGACCGGTGTGATGGAAACGAACTGGGCAGAAAACCGCGCCAAGCTCCCGCAAGACATCATTCGTGGTACGTTGGGCAAGGTGCTCGACATGGTTTACTCCACGGGCGAACGTGACCAATACCGTGCTCGTTTGGAACGCTCTGAAAAGGGTGGCACGGACATCTTTGTGACGCACCGCTCCATGGTGGAAGTCGTCAAGAGCATGGGTGGTGATAATGAAACCACCGTTTGGCAACCGGGTCCGAGCGATCCTGAAATGGAAGCCGAAATGCTCACGCGCATGACGCAACGCATCAATGCCGAATTCAACCCGAAGGCTGTGGTGAAGAGCCCTGAAGCTCATAAGGCCGAAGTCAAGCAATTGGCAACCTACGTGGTTCCGGAAGCCAAGAGCGAAGTCGAATTGAGCGAAGCCGGTCAAGTCGCTTCCGTCTACGTGAAGGAAGGTTTTGAACGTGCATGGCGTCGTGTGGCATTGGCCGTCGATCGCATGGGCTTTACGGTCGAAGACCGTGACCGTTCCCGCGGTTTCTTCTTGGTTCGCTACCTCGACGAAGCTTACGAAGAAGCCAAGCGTGACGAACAAGGTTTCTGGACGAATTTGTTCAGCAAGGATCAACCGGTCGAAGCTCCGCAATACGTGATCTACTTGCAACCGCTTAGCGATGACGCAACGCGTGTCCACGTTTTGGGTCCGGACGGCAAGGCCGATACGACGGGTGTCGCACCGAAGATCTTGACGCTCTTGAACGAACAAACGCGTTAATTTCGGTCTGACCGATTCCAAAGGGGGCTTTTGAGAAAGCCCCTTTTTCGTAAGAAGGATTTTTAGCGATGTTTTCGCTTTTTTTCTCATTTAGCGGTCGTTTGCGTCGTCGCTCTTATTGGGGCGTGTTGCTGACTTGGCAAGCGATCCGTATCGGAATGCCGATCCTTTGGTATTCGTTGATGTCGATGCCGGGGTCCGAATTCGATATCCAAGACACGACTTACGACGATCCCGCCCTTTATGATGCCACGAACCTTTATTTGGTCTTGAGCGTGATTGCTGCGGTGAGTATGGTCTCAGCCTCATGGCGTCGTCTTCACGACATCAATGCGAACGGTTTCTGGGCGATCTTGAGCTTGATTCCCGTCATCGACTTCTTTACGATGGTGATTTTGGGATGCATCGATTCTCAGCCCGGTACGAACCGTTACGGCGTCAATCCCAAGGGGGAAGCCACGTATTACATTCCGGGTGCGAACGAAGAAGTGCGCACGAAAGAATTGTTGGATTTGGTCAAGCTCTATGAAAAGGGTTACTTGACCGAAGAAGAATTTAAAAAACAAAAAGCCAAATTGTTAGGTGAGTGATATGAAGATCAAAAAGGACCGCATCGTCACGTTGTCCGTGGCTATGTATGACATGCAAGACAACCTTTTGGAAGAGATGGATGATTTGACCTACTACCACGGTCATGGCGACATCTTCCCTGTGATCGAGCATCATCTCGAAGAAAAGAAGCCGGGCGACAAGGTGAGCGTGACGTTGGAGCCGGAAGAAGCGTTCGGTGACTATGACGAATTGGCTTTGATCATTGCCGATGAAACGGACTTCACCGAAGGCGTGGAAGTTGGTCTTTACTACACGACGATCCGCGGTCAAACGTTGGAACGTCCGTATCGCGTGACCGACATCGCCGACGGTAAGGTTGTCTTGGACGGCAATCACCCGTTGGCTGGCTTCGGTCTTCGTTTTGAGATCGCAGTCAAGAAGGTCGAATTGCCGAGCTCGGATGCCCAAGAAGTGGGGACCGACGACGTGGTCGTGCCGTCTTTCCTCTCCGTGACGGACCGTCAAGTCGATGTTTTGGATGAGGACGGTGACGAGGAAGAAACGATTCCCGAACACTTAAAGAACTGATTGAAACGATTGCGTTTGTAGCGGTCTGAAAGGCAACTTTCAGGCCGTTTTTCTTAACGCAGAACGCATTGATTTTGCAAGAATTTCTAGTCCGTTTTAGTGTTTTTCTATGCGGACGATAGGGGTAGACTTTGGACGCTTGAAAGCCCTTGCAGAGCTTGCTACTATGTGTTTCACCAAAGGTTGAGCGAGCAACCTTCCAGTAAGAAACAAAAGAGAAAAAGGAAAGAAACCATGAGCAACAAAGAAGTGATCCTTGAAGCAATGCGCAAAGCCGGTGAACCGTTGAATGCCGGTAAGGTGGCTGAATTGACGGGTCTTGATCGTAAGATCGTTGATAAGGAATTCGCTGCAATGAAGAAGACGGGTGAGATCGTTTCCCCGATTCGTTGCAAGTGGGAACCGGCAGCCTAAGCGCCAAACCAAAAAAGATCGTCTCCTCCTCACGATCGACAAGAGAGCTCCAGAGAGAAAAATGGCCGAGATTGAAAAATCTCGGCCATTTTGCGTCTGTGGGGTTTAGTTTTCTGTGATCGATTTGGCGCGATCGCGAAGCTCATAGAGGAGATCCAAGGCTTGGCGAGGCGTCAATTGATCGACGTCGATGTCGCTGATGTCTTCGGCAAACTGAACGCTTTCATGCGCGTCGGGCTCAGCTTCATCGGGCATTTCCACGTGGTTGTCACCGAAGAGGTCGAGCTGTTGTGCTTCTTGGGCACGCGAGCGGTCTTCCAATTCCTTTAACATCGCACGAGCTCGGCGGATCACGCTTGGAGCGACACCGGCCAATTGAGCCACGGCGATACCGTAACTTTGGTTGGCGGGGCCATCTTTGACTTCGTGCAAGAAGACGATCTTTGACTTGTTTTCCGCGGCGGTCACGTGCACGTTGGCGACTTCCTTCGAATTTTGAGCCAATTGCGTCAATTCAAAGTAGTGCGTGGCAAAGAGCGTGAAGCTCTTTTTCACATTCGCCAATTCGTGTGCGATGGAGGCAGCCAAACTCAAACCGTCAAAGGTCGAGGTACCGCGACCGATTTCGTCCATCAACACCAAACTCGAATCCGTGGCTTGATGCAGGATGGCAGCCGCTTCGGTCATTTCCACCATGAAAGTGGATCGACCGCGAGCCAAGTCATCGCTTGCGCCGATACGCGTCAAGATGCGATCGATCGAACCGATGCGAGCGCTCGTTGCCGGCACGAAACTACCGATAAAGGTCAAGAGTACGATCAACGCGATCGAGCGCATGTAGGTCGATTTACCGCCCATGTTGGGGCCGGTGATGACGAGCAATCGACGACCCGGCATCAACACGCAATCGTTCGGCGTGTAATGTTCGATCGCATCTTCCACGACCGGATGGCGTGCACCGTAAATTTCGATTCCCGGGGCACTTTCTAATTGCGGACGAATCCAATTGGCCTTTTGAGCATGGAGCGCCAACGCAGCCAGCACATCCAACACAGCCACGTGTTGAGCGGCCACTTGAAGCGTGGTGAGGTACTGATCGGCAAAGTCGAGCAACTCGTTATAGAGCTCTTTTTGCAAGCTCTGAGAGCGCTCTTGAGCCGACAGAGCCTTGTCTTCGTATTCCTTGAGTTCGGGCGTCGTGAAGCGTTCGGCGTTCTTTAACGTTTGGCGGCGATGGTAGTGCATTGGCACTTGATCGGCCAAGCCGCGAGAGACTTCGATAAAGAAACCGTGGACGCGGTTGTATTGCACGCGAAGGGTGGAAAGACCCGTGGCGGCACGTTCACGCGCTTCGAATTCGACCAAGAAGTCACCGGCGTTGTCACGCAAGGCGCGAAGTTCGGCAAGTTCAGCGTTGTAGCTGCTTGCGATCACATCGCCGTCGCGCAAAAGCGCAGCCGGGTCTTCCAACAATGCTTCATGGAGTTTGGCAAACAAGGCCGGATCGACGACCAAGTTTTCAAGCTGAGCGTTGATGTAAGGATCGTTAAAGCCGATCGCTGTTTGGGCGATCTTTGCCAATTGCGGCAACGCATCGCGAAGTGCAGCCAATTCCTTCGGACGGATCGTCTTCATTGCCACGCGCGTGGCCAAGCGTTCCAAATCGGGAACGGGCTTTAAGGCTTGCGCGAGGTTTTCCAGTAACGAGGGCTCGTATAAAAGGGAGGCGATGGCACCGTGACGAGCGGACACTTCACTCGTTTTACGTAACGGGTGATGCAACCAATGACGAAGTTTGCGAGAACCCATCGTCGTTTGGCAGTGATCGAGCAAACCGAACAAGGTCGGGCCATCGTCACCGCGCAACGTTTCAGTGAGTTCCAAATTTCGACGAGAGGCCGAGTCGATGCCGATGAAGTCCGTTTGGACTTCGTGAACGGGGGCCAGGATGTGGGAGACCGCTTCGCATTGCGTCGTTTCCACGTAGCTCAACAAAGCACCGGCAGCGCTCACGGCTTCGGGTTGGTCATCCAACCCCCAAGCGGCCAAAGTCTGCACGCCGAATTGGTGCTTGAGCATGCTCTCGCCATGATCGGGGCTAAAGTGCCAAGCGGGCAAGCCCGTCAACGTGACGTTGAGATACTCTTCTTGAAGATGCGCCTTAAAGTCTTCGGGAACGAGGACTTCGGAGGGACCGATGCGGGTGATTTCGCTAGCGAGCTCCGTCAAGCTCGTCGTGGCAGTACGAAACTCACCGTTACTCAAAACCACCCAAGCCAAGCCCAATCGTTCTTGATGACGACCGGTGGCGGGCGCCACGGCCAAAAGGGCGGCGTTTTGCTTTTGGGGTAAGAGTTCGGATTCGGTGAGCGTACCCGGCGTGACGATGCGTGCCAAGTGGCGCTCAAGCGGTCCCTTATTGGGGTCACCGACTTGTTCGCAAATGGCAACACTCACACCTTGTTTGACCAGGCGAGCCAAGTATTGATCCAAGGTCTTTTCGGGGACGCCTGCCATCGGGATCGGATCGCCATTGACGTCCGTGCCGCGAGCGGTGAGCGTGATCCCTAAAAGACGATTGGCCCAAACCGCATCTTCGAAAAACGTTTCGTAGAAGTCGCCCATGCGATAAAGCAAAAGGGCGTTCGGGTTTTGGGCCTTGATCTCGAGGAAACGACGAATAGCCGGCGTGTAGCCGGCGTATGCGTCAGAAGTAGAGTCGTTAGAGGCTTTCTTCGTAGCCATTATCGAGCCCGATTAGGCAGCGGGCTTGTAGTTGCGGCGAACGACCGGCAACAATTGGCCGAAGACCTTCGGCGTACCGGCAACGATTTCACCGGTTTGCAAGTAGTTGCCTTCACCGTCGAAGTCGGTCACGAGACCGCCGGCTTCAAGAACCAAGAGGCTACCGGCAGCGATGTCCCAGCTTTGCAAGTTCGGTTCCCAGAAGGCGTCCAAACGACCGGCAGCAACGTAAGCCAAGTCGAGGGAGGCGGCACCGGCGCGACGAAGGCCTGCGCAGTTCTTAGCCAATTGAGCGAACGTAGCCGTGTACGTTTCCACGTCGTCGTTGCGACGGAACGGGAAACCGACACCGATCAAAGCGTCCTTCATCATCGTGCGACGCGTCACGCGGATGCGGCGACCGTTCAAGAATGCGCCTTGACCGCGAACGGCCGTGAACGTTTCGTCCTTGACGGGGTCAGCCACAACGGCGAGCACCACTTCACCGTCACGCTTCAAAGCGATGGAAACGGCGTATTGCGGGAAACCGTGCAAGAAGTTCGTCGTACCGTCCAACGGATCGATGACCCATTGGTATTGGCTCTTAGCCGGGCCGACGATGCCGCGTTCCTCCGTCAAGATTTGATGGTGCGGATAGGCTTGTTGCAAGATTTCGATGATGGCGCTTTCGCAATCGACGTCAACTTTGCTCACGAAGTCGGACGGGGCCTTGGAATGAACTTCGATCGCATCGAGGTTTTCGCTGGCACGGGAAATGATGGTGCAAGCAGCACGAGCAGCCTTGACGGCGATATTGAGCATTGCATTAGACGACATAGCGTTAGTATTCCTAATAAGAGAATGAATCTTTTGATAAAGTCGTGGCATAATCCACGTAAAATAATCTAACTATTTTAAAGGTTTATTAGCCACAAGAAAAGGGATTTATGGCAACTCATCCGTTAGCTTCTCGCGTTCGCTTCATTTTGGTGGAACCTGCTCATCCGGGGAACATCGGTTCGGCTGCGCGCGCAATCAAAACGATGGGTTTTCGTGACCTTCGCGTGGTGAAACCTTGGGTGGAAACCTACCGCACCGATGAAGAAGCCGTTGCGTATGCAACGAGTTCGGTTGACGTGCTTCAAGCAAGCCAAATGCATGGCTCGTTGCTTGAAGCGTTGGAAGGGGTGAGTTTTGCATGGGCGATGTCGGGTTATGACCGTGAGTTCGGTCCGGCAATTGAACCCGTGCGTGATGTTTCCACGAAGGCTCGAGCCTTGCTTGAACAAACCGCGGGCGACATCGCTTTTGTGTTCGGTTGTGAGCGCTCCGGTCTTTCCAATGAAGATTTTATGATTTGCCAAGGCTGTGCGGCGATTCCTGCCGACCCTGAAAGTAACAGCCTGAATTTGTCTCAAGCCGTGCAGATCATGGCTTATGAGATGCACATGGCGATGCTCTCCGAAGCGACCGTCGACGGTCTCTACGATTGGCAAAGTCGTTTCGAAGGTGAAGCACCGGCCGGTGCCGTTGCCACCGAAGCGTTCCTTGAGCATTTTGAACGCGCCATGATCGCCTGCGGCGTGTTGGATCCGGCTAAGCCCAAGCGCTTTATGCCGCGTATGCGTCGCCTTTTCTCTCGTACTCAATTGACGCAGCCCGAAATCGATCTTCTTCGCGGCGTCTGTTCTGCCATTTTGCAGCCTAAAGAGCAGCGTATCGGGCAGAAAAAATCGAAATAACGAGTTCTAAACCTAATTTCTTTTTTTCCCTTTAGTTCGAATCTCTTCGGTGAGATTCGCTTTCGTATTTTTATTTTTTCGGAGTTTTTTAATGGAATGGCTCGATTCTATCGTTTCCGTTGCCAATGACTATCTCTGGTCTTATGTTTTGATCGTGATGTTGGTTGGCGTGGGTTTGATGTTTACGGTTCGCACCAAGCTCGTGCAAATCGTTCAAATCCCGGAAATGATCCGTTTGCTTTTTGAAGGCGTGGGTGCCAAGGGTCGTGACGGTCACATCACGACGTTCCAAGCTTTCTGTATTTCGACGGCTTCTCGCGTGGGCGTGGGTAACATCGCCGGTATCGCAATTGCCGTGACGATGGGTGGTCCGGGTGCGATCTTCTGGATGTGGGTGATCGCAACGATCGGTGCCGCCAGCGGTTTCGTGGAATCCACGTTGGCTCAGATCTTCAAGGTTCGTAATGCGGCCGGTACCTATGTCGGTGGTCCGGCTTACTACATCAAGAACGTCTTGAAGTCGCCTTTCTTTGCCGGTTTGTTTGCCGTGTTGATCACGATTACCTACGGTTTGATCTTCAATTCTGTGCAAGCCAACACGATGGCTTTGTCTATGCAAGAAGCTTTTGGTATCGATACGACCACGACGGGTATCGTGACGGCTGCTTTGACCGCTGTGATTCTCTTGGGTGGTATGCAACGCATCGCCAAAGTGGTTGAAGTGTTGGTGCCGATCATGGCCGGTCTCTATATGGGTTTGGCTTTGATCGTCATGGTGATGAACATCACGTCGATTCCGGCGGTGATCGGCCAAGTCGTCTCTTGTGCTTTCGGTTTTGATTCCGTGATGGGTGCCGGTATCGGCGCCGCCATGTTGAACGGTATCAAGCGCGGTCTTTTCTCCAATGAAGCCGGTATGGGTTCCATTCCGAACGCTGCAGCCACGGCCGATGCCACGCACCCGGTCAAGCAAGGTCTCGTTCAAGGTTTCGGCGTTTACGTCAACACGATGTTCGTGTGTACGGCTTCTGCCATGTTGGTCTTGATCGTTCCGGGTTGGGAAGGTTTGGGTAAGACCGGTATCGCCTTGGTCCAACATAACTTGACGCACGAATTGGGCTTCTGGGCTTCGATTCTCTTGACGGTCACGGTGCTTTTCTTTGCCTTCAGTTCCGTGATTGGTAACTACTTCTACGGTGAAATCAACATGTATTTCATCACGCGAAATCGCTTGGCATTGCCGATCTTCCGACTCTGCGTGGTCGTGATGGTCTTTATCGGTTCCATCGCTTCCTTGTCCTTCGTTTGGAACATGGCTGACCTCTTCATGGCTTTAATGACGATTGTGAACTTGGTTGCCATCGCCCTTTTGGGTAAGTACGCTTATGCCGCTTTGGACGATTACCTCGACCAAAAGAAGCGTGGCATCTTGGAACCGGAATTCGATCCGCGCGTTTTGCCCGATCAAACCGGTGTCGAATGCTGGCCGCGTCGTGTAAACGATGAAATCAAGCAATAATCATCAGTAATTTATAATGAACGGCTCGGGATCGCTTTTGGCGGTTCCGAGCCGTTTTTTCATTGTTGAGCAGGCATTCCGTTTTCGAACCGTGTACGGTTCTTTTTCTTTTTACCTTTAATAAAATTGGTTTCATCGGCAGCGACGACTTCGCCCGTCTTCCCGTCAACATAGGCCTCGATCAGACGTTGATCGGTGGTGAGGACTTTCACTTGCCAGTAGTAGCCCACGAAATTACTTTCCAAGTCCACATCGTAGACTTGACCGGGAAAGAGCTTTTGTGTGGCATCAATAGCCTGGATGGCGGGAACGGTGACGAAACTTAAGTCACGGGCGATATCTTCAGGCTTGTCCGCCAGAGCGGCGCCTGAAAGGCTTAAGCCTACGAGGCCAGCCAGAATGCATTTTTTCATCGAAATCTCCTTTGGTTGAATCTTTGGGGGAGTCGAGAAAATGCTAGTTCTTCGTTTGGTAAGTGTCTGTTAGGGAACGGTTTGTGAGTGTTTCGAAGGTAACGAAAAAAGGCGAATCCGAACAGATTCGCCTTTGTGCATTCAAAGCAAGATTATTTGAGCACGATCGGATGACGGTGACCGTGGCAGGGATTGGTGTCGCTCACCCAAATCGTGTGGGCATTCAAATCCATCACCATGGCGTAGACCGTGCAAAGTTGACGGTACGGAGGATCTTTCGGATCTTCGTGACTGCAAACGGAGTCGGGGAAGTTCGCGTGATCGCTGAAAATGGCCCACATGTCTTTTTGCGACAAGGACTTCTTATAAAGAAGCTTGGCTTGACGATGGATGCGATTAAGACGCACGAACGTGTCCGTCAAGTCGTACTTGAAGGTGTCTTCTTCCTTAAAGAGCGGCGAGAGGTAGTGGTTGGTGTGAGCCAAGACTTCGCCTTCGGGCATCAAAACGTCAAAGTCATAGGGCGTAAATTCCACACTCATCAAGAACCCGTCGCCCGAGCCGATGCTAAAGGTGCCCGAGCCTGCACGGTGTGCGCGAGCCACGCGATCGAGCGCGTTGGAGACGTTGTTGGCATGAAGGATTTCACGGAACATGATGTGAAGCGGCACGCCCACTTCGCCTTCGCCCGTGCTCATGGCATTTAAGCAAACGCCGATACCGTGGCTATTGAGCCCGCGACCGCCTACCATCCCGGCTTCCACGATCATCAACACAGCCGGTTTATTGCGTTCTCGATATTCGACGACGGCAACGTGATCGCGAGCGTCACGCAACCAATCCCACGTTTGACCCAAATAGGTATGACCCGTGTCACTCATCTCCGGCAAGATGCCCATGCAACTACAACCGTCGGGTTGGGCAAACAGGATTTCGCTACGGCAATTAATCGTCAAAATGTCTTCGTAATCGACTTCCGCGCCTTCGGCGATGCCTTTCATCACCTCGATGGCTTCGGGGCAATACTTGGCGATTTCGGGTTCAAAACGCTTGGCGATGGTTTTCGCATCAGCCCATTCGACTCCGACGTATTCCTTCAACATCGTTTGATAGAACTCGATGTTGTAGCCGATTTCGTCTCGGAGCGCGTCACCGTACTGAAAACCGCATTCGGCGGCGGTACCGCTCACTTTGATGATGGGGAAGGCAAAATCCATGTTGAGTTTCTCCTCGTGGATATCGTATTCGTTAGTAGCAGCTCAAGCCTTCGGCTTCGATCCTCACGACTTGGTCGTGTTTGCCGATGTCATAGAGGTGTTGGATGGCTGCATCTAGGTAAATCGGTAAAACTTCCTGCAAGTTCTTGCAAGCGCTTTCGTTATAGATCGTACTTTCGTAGACCGTGATGTATTGTTTTTGGCGTCCCTTCTTGACGACTTCATCGATCTTGATTCGAAGACCGCGAGCGTAATACTGACGATCGGTGTACTGAACCGTCATCACCGTTTGCGGCATCATAATCGGGTGCGGTCGGGGAGGAGGATGGCCTCGATGGCCGTGATGACGATGGTGAGGCGGTGCATGATAAAAGCCGTGCCCAAAGCCGATCCCGATCGTCGGGTAAATGATCATTTCAGGGACGAGCTCTTCTTCACGAACAACGCGCGTTTTCTCAAGGATCGCGCCTAAACTCATACGATACTTCTCGTCGGTATTGGGTTTGACGACTTCGAGTTGGATGGCGGCAAGCCGAGCTTTCATCTCGTTTTCTAAGGCGACATAAATGGCATCGTCGGCTTGTTTTTCATCGAGTGCAACGACGGCGATCTTATCGCCCCAGTCGGGCATGGCGCGAAGCGATGACGCCAGTTCCGGCGTCATCGAGAATTTGGAATCGACTTGGATACGTGTCGACAAAGAGGGGGTGACACAGCCTGTCAAAGACAAAGCCAGTGTGGCTAGAGCGGCTAATTTGACCAAGGGTTTCAGCATCTGACACTCCCGGGAAATATCACCCTCTAGCGTAGCGAATTAGATGAGAGACTTCAATACCGGTTGGTTATCTTCCAGCACGATGTAACCGCCTCGAACGGCCTTTTCGCCTTCAAAGTGCCAATCGGGGAGTACGTAACGAGCCGTATGAGCATCGAGCTCGACCATGCCCGGTTGATGCGTGTGACCGTGAATGACGTCATGGGCTCGATGTTGCAAAGCAGCCTTGATAACTTCGCCATTGACGACGTCCATCGTCTTGGCGCTATTGACTTCTTTCGTTGCTTTACTCTTGGCGCGAGCGTTTTGTGCCACTTCAAGGCGTTTGCTCAAAGGCAAGCGCAACATCGTCCATTGCCACCAAAAACCGCGCACCTTGCGACGAACCTTTTGGTAGACCTCATCGTCCGTGCACCAAATATCGCCGTGAGAGAGCAAAATACGCACACCCTGATTGGAGGTGACGCAGGGGTCGGCGAGCATCTTGGCGCCACAGGCTTCACCAAAACGGTTGCCCATCATGAAGTCACGGTTGCCGTGCATGATGTAAAGCTTGTGCGTTTCGGAAAACTTCTTCAATGCTTCCACAACGATGCCGGCCGATTCAACGTCGTCATCACCCACCCAGTAGTCGAACAAATCGCCCAAGATCACCAATTCTTGGTGTTGGGAGGCAACGTCATTTAAAAAGCGCAAAAAGCCGTTGATCGTATCGGGCTCGTCACCGTTTAAGTGCAAGTCGCTGATGAAAACCGGATCGCGTAAAACGATGGAGTTGCGCGTGACTTCTTTGCTGGGGGTGGAGAAAAACGACATCGTGAATTCCTTACAAACAATCTTCAAAATTTTAAAGGATATTCCAAAGTAATGACCACGTATAAGTGAATTTTATGAGTTTGATAAGTTGCTAACCGTTTGTTATTAAAGAATATTTTTATTGGGGTGTTATAGTGGTTTGCGTAATTTGTAAAAAATGTTTGCCAAAAAGAAAAGGTGCGAATTTTTCGCACCTTTTCTTGTGATTTACCCTAGTGGGTTTGTCGCATTAAGCTTGCGGCAACTTAGCCAATTGTTCCTTGACCTTTTCAAGCAACTTCGTGAAGTTGGCCAAGCGTTCGCGTTCTTGGTTCACCACGGCTTCCGGAGCGCGAGCGACGAACTTTTCGTTGCTCAACTTGCCGTTAGCCTTCGTGATTTCACCTTCGAGGCGAGCCACTTCCTTGCTCAAACGTTCACGTTCGGCTTCGATGTCGATCTTGACGACGAGCATGAGCTTGAAGTCTTCGACGATGGCGACCGGAGCGATGGAACCTTCAGCAGCCTTGGCGATGTCTTCGACGATCGTCACTTCGCTCAAGCGAGCCAAGTGTTGGATGTACGGACCGACCACGGCGGCGACTTCCGGATTGCCTTGCAATGCGAGCGGCACGCGTTCGCCCGGCGACAATTGCATTTCACCGCGCAAGTTACGGACGGCGTCGATCATAGCCTTGGCAAGCGTCATGTGTGCGTCGGCTTCAGCGACGATCGAATCCATATCAGCCTTCGGATAGTCTTGGATCATCAAGGACGTTTCTTCGTCTTCACCGCGAGTCTTGGCAATGACGGAGACCTTTTGCCAGAGTTCTTCCGTGATGAACGGAATGATCGGGTGAGCCAAGCGAAGGACCGTTTCCAACACACGAATCAACGTTTGACGCGTACCGCGTTGCGTAGCTTCGTCACCTTGAGCCATTTGGACCTTCGTCAATTCAAGGTACCAGTCACAGTATTGGTCCCAAACGAAGGAGTAGATGGCGTTGGCAGCGTTGTCAAGACGCCATTCAGCCATGGCCTTGTGAACTTCAGCGACCGTGCGGTTGAGTTCGTTCATGATCCAACGATCGACGAAGCTCAACTTCACTTCAGCGCCGGCTTCCATGCCGCAGTCCTTACCGGAGACGTTCATCAACACAAAGCGCGGAGCGTTCCAGAGCTTGTTGCAGAAGTTGCGATAACCTTCGGCACGCTTCAAGTCGAAGTTGATGTGGCGACCGAGGTTGGCGTAAGCGGCCATCGTAAAGCGCAATGCGTCAGCACCGTGAGCGGCAATGCCTTCCGGATAGTTCTTGCGCAACATCTTTTCGACCTTCGGAGCCTTTTCCGGCTGACGAAGACCGCGCGTGTTTTTCGCAATCAAGCTGTCCAAGTCGATACCTTGGATGATGTCCAACGGGTCGAGCGTGTTACCTTCGCTCTTACTCATCTTCTTGCCTTGTGCGTCACGAACGAGGCCGTGGAGGTACACGGTCTTGAACGGCACGCGGCCCGTGAAGTAGCGCGTCATCATGACCATACGTGCCACCCAGAAGAAGATGATGTCGTAGCCCGTCACCAAAACGGAGCTCGGCAAGAAGAGGTCATAACCGGATTGCTTCATCTTTTCTTCGCACGGCCAGCCCATCGTCGAGAAGGGGACCATGGCAGAAGAGAACCACGTATCCAACACGTCAGCGTCACGCGTGAGCTTCACACCCTCGCCAGCCTTGGCTTGAGCTTCGGCTTCGTCATGAGCAACGTAGACGTTGCCGGCTTCGTCGTACCAAGCCGGGATTTGGTGACCCCAAACCAATTGACGAGACAAGCACCAGTCTTGGATGTTTTCGAGCCATTGACGATAAACACCGCGCCATTCCTTCGGCATGATGTTGACTTCGCCGCTTTCCATGGCTTCAAGGCCGATCTCACCGATGGACTTGCCCGGGAAGTGGGCGCCTTCGGGAGCGGGCTTGCTCATGGCCATGTACCATTGTTCGGAGAGCATCGGTTCGACGATTTCGCCCGTACGCGTCACACGCGGCACCATGTGCTTGTGATCCTTGATACCGACCAAGAGACCCAAGGCTTCCAAATCGGCCACGGCGACCTTACGAGCTTCGTAGCGATCCATGCCACGATACTTTTCGGGCACGTTGTCGTTCATCGTGGCGATCTTCGTCATCACGCTCACGGCTTCCAAACCGTGACGTTGACCGACGGCGAAGTCGTTGAAGTCGTGAGCCGGCGTGATCTTCACGCAACCGGAACCGAATTCACGATCGACGTATTCGTCAGCAATCACGGGGATTTCACGATCGCAAAGCGGCAAGATAACGGTCTTACCGATCAAGTGTTGGTAACGTTCGTCTTCCGGGTGAACGGCAACGGCTTGGTCACCGAAGAGCGTTTCCGGACGGGTCGTCGCAACCACGACGCCTTCACCGCCGTCGGCAGCCGGATAACGGATTTCCCAGAGGTGGCCGTTTTCTTCTTCGCTTTCAACTTCCAAGTCGGAGACGGCGCTTTGCAACTTCGGGTCCCAGTTCACCAAACGCTTGCCGCGATAGATGAGGCCGTCGTTGTAGAGCTTCACGAACGTGTCGACCACGACCTTGGAGAGCTTTTCGTCCATCGTGAAGTAGAGGCGATCCCAGTCGACGGAGTTACCCAAACGACGAACTTGATCCAAGATCGTGCCGCCGGAGTATTCCTTCCATTCCCAGACCTTGGCGATGAATTCTTCACGCGTAAAGTCGTGGATGCTCTTGCCTTCCTTTTCCAATTGGCGTTCGACCACGATTTGCGTGGCGATACCGGCGTGGTCCGTACCCGGGACCCACGTCGTGTTGTAGCCCATCATGCGGTGATAGCGCACCAACGTGTCCATCACGGATTGATTGAAGGCGTGACCCATGTGCAAAATACCCGTGATGTTCGGGGGCGGCAATTGGATCGCGAAAGAGGGCTTGGCCGGGTCCATCGTGGCGGCAAAGTAACCGCGCTTTTCCCACAAGGGATACCAATGGTTTTCAATCGTTGCCGGCTCAAAGCTCTTGGCAAGTTCTTCAGTCGTCATGTTTCTTAACCAATGTAAGTAATCAAAAAGGGTAGCACTAAAGCAAACGTGTTATTTTAGCGCTGAAATTGTTTTTCTTCCGCTTCTCGCATCACGCGGGTCAATTCTTCGCGGACCGTTTGCACGATCAAGGCGTTCAATTGACGGGTGAGGTCGCTGCGCAAGTGATGATAGGCACTCGTGACGGCGGCATTGACCATGTCGTCCATTTGTTGTTGCATGGAAGCGGTCAAAGCGGGCGCAAACTTTTCAATCAAAGTCGTCATCGCTTCTTCACGAGCCAAGCGCAAACGTTCGGCTTCCTTCATCGGGGCAAAGTCGGGTGATTCTTGCAAGACTTGAGCCGTGCGCTCTTCCACGCGCTCGAGCACTTGTTCGAGCTTTTCCCACGGGACGTTGACGCGATCGCGCAACACGGGAATATCGTCACGGAACGTGATCGTCGGTTCTTTACGTAACATCTCGGTGCTCATCAGTCTTTCTTTCCTTGATCATGAGCCACGGGGTTCAACCCCGATTGGCGGTAAATAACAAAGCGTTTGCGAGCGGCTTGTCGTTCGTTTTCTTGATTCGGAACGATGTCGATCACGCGCGCAAAACGAGCAAAAAGGGTTTGGTAATTCATCGGGACCTCATCGTCCAACAGGATCAAGAGATCTCGACTCGGCAATCGGTCGGCGTCGGTGTCATAGACCGTCGACGTTTGATCGGCCAGGGGATCGTTGGCTTTCACGATCGGGTAAAAGCCCGTGGCATCAAAAGCACACAACTGACGGGCAAAGTAATCGAGTCGATGGGCATCGTTTGACCACAGGGCAATCTTCATCCCGAGACCGCGTGCTTTACGAACGACTCGGCACGCATACTGGATGCGGTTTTCCGGGACGTTGAAGTGAAAGTCGATTTTCTGAGCCATGCTCAAAGCCATCCTTCGTTTATGCGTTGACGATCCAATCGATCAAAAGCGGAACCGGGCGACCCGTGGCTTGCGGTTGACGACCGCTCTTCCAAGCGGTCATCGCGATGTCCAAGTGAGCCCAAGGCGTGCCCTCAGCGACGAATTTCGACAAGAACGTTGCTGCCGTCGAAGCACCCGCTTCACCGCGCGGACCGATGTTGGCGAGGTCAGCCACATTCGACTTCAAGAGATCCGTGAAGTAACGACCGCCAAAGGGCAAGGCCCAAAGCGGTTCCATCGTACGATCGGCCGCTTCTTCCAAAGCGTTGCAAAGCTTCGGGTCATTGACGAAAAGACCGTGATGGTGATTGCCCAAGGCCACCCCCATGGCGCCCGTCAACGTAGCCACGTCCACGATGGCGCGCGGTTCAAAACGAGCGGCATAAGCCAAAGCATCGGCCAAAATCAAACGACCTTCGGCATCGGTGTTTTGAATTTCGATCGTCTTGCCGTTTAAAGCGGTGATGACATCCGAAGGTTTATAGGCCGCACCGTCGGGCAAATTTTCACAAGCGGGGATCAATGCGATCACATTGCGCTTTAAGCCCAATTTGGCGACCGCTTTAAAGGCGGCCATCACGGCGGCAGCGCCACACATGTCGTACTTCATTTCCGTCATGTGTGCGCCGGGCTTCAAGCAAAGACCGCCCGCATCAAACGTGATGCCCTTGCCGACCATCACGAGCGGTGCCTTATTTTTAGAAGCGCCTTCATAGTGCAATTCGATAAAATGCGGAGCCACACGAGAGCCTTGCGCCACGGCCAAGAAGGCGTTCATCCCCAATTCACGGATTGCATCTTCTTCATGGATCTTCACGGTCACGTGTTTGATGTCGGCCATCTTGCGAGCTTCTTGAGCCAAGAATTCGGGTGTGCAGAAATTGGCCGGAAGATTGGCCCAGTATTTGGCGTTATTGACGGCGCATGCCTTGGCTTGGCCGAGCTTTAACGCTTTGGCGATGCTCTTTTTCTCTTCTTCAACGACCACCAGGTAGGTGTGATCGTCGATGAGCGTCACTTCGTCAAGCTTTAACGGTTCTTTTTGCGTTAAAGCCAAACGGGCAAAATGTTCAACGGCCCACTCGATCGAGCGAGCGGGCGGGATCCAGTCTTCAAGGGGCAAGGCGACCGTTTGGGCTTTCGTGGCTTTTAAAGCAGCGCCAACGGCTTTCACGAAAGCTTCGTCATCGTATTCTTCAAGTTTGCCAAGGCCCAAGAGGACCAAGCGACGAGACCAGATGCCTTCCATGTCGCGAAGCACGATTGTGGAACCCAATTTCGTGTCGAAATCACCTTCGGCGATCATTTCCGTGATCGCACCTTCGCAAGCGGCTTCGGCATAGGCAGCCGATGGCGTCATGATTCCGTCGGAGAAAACACCGACCACCACGGCGTCGGCTTGGACGGTTTCAATGCTTTGCGCACAGATTTTCAACTGCATGACTCGACCTTTCAAAATACTCTGGAAAATAACCTTCTAATTTTAGTGGAATTGCCCGATATTTCCTATCCAAAACTTAAGGAAAATCAATCGGAATCTTCAGAAATTATCATTCCAAAAACTTATAATTACGCATACAACACAGAAATCTATTGAAGGAGTTTGGAAATGGTTGACTTCCCGAAGTTGCGTTTGTCTCGTTTGACCAAGGATATCGATTTGTTGATTCCGTTCTATCGCGATGGTTTGGGTTTTGAGATCCTTGATCGTTCCGAAAACGTTGACGGTATGGACACCATTTTGTTCGGTCATAAGGATTGGCCGTATCAATTTGAATTCTCTCATCACCGCGGTGATGACCAAGCTCCGCGTGCTCCGTCTATGGAATACTTCCGCGTGTTCTGCATCGAAGACGGTGCTCAATGGAACAAGATGATGCACTCCATGTTCGAAGCCGGTGTGCAACAAGTCACGCCCCCGGCTCAATACGTGCAAGGTAAGTATCCGTGTGTCGCTTATGAAGACGCCGACGGCTACCGTGTCGTTCTTGTTCATGGTCATTGGAAGAAGTAATTGTTCCTAGACTAAGTTTTTTCCAAGGCGCAGTTTTGACAAAGAAACTGCGTCTTTGTCTTTGGAGAAAAAGATGCTCAATATTCGTGTGGCAACGGCAGCCGACGCCAAAGCCCTTTATGCGATCGAATCCGTCTCGTTTCCGCCCGCTGAAGCCTGTTCGCTGGAAAACTTTGAAAAGCGTTTGGCCGTGTTTGCCGATTCGTTTTTGATTTTGGAATTGATGGGTAAACCCATCGGTTTGATTGACGGGATGGTCACCAATCAAACAACGATCACGGACGATTTGTTTGCCGATGCCTCTCGTCACGATCCGAAGGGTGAGTGGCAAAGCATTTTCGGTTTGGCTGTGATCCCGAAAGAACGTCATCAAGGGTTCGGGGCTTTGTTGATGATGAGCTTTATCGAAAAAGCGCGTGAAGACGGCCGTAAGGGTTTGATTTTGACCTGCAAAGAAGAATTGATTCCGTACTACGAGCAATTCGGTTTTGAAAACCGTGGTGTGTCGGCTTCCGTGCATGGTGGTGCGGCTTGGTACGATATGGTGCTCACGTTCTAATTATTTGACCGCAAAGCCTTTTTCGGTACAATCCAAGCCATTCGAACAGTTAAAGATTTCGTTAATAAAAACTATGCAACGTAAAGATTTTGAGATCATGGCCCCGGTGGGGTCTCGTGATTCGTTAGCCGCTGCCATTCAAGCCGGTGCCGACTCCATTTATTTCGGTATCGAAAACTTGAACATGCGTGCCCATTCCGCAAAGGCTTTCACGATTCATGATTTAAAAGAGATCGCCGCCATTTGTCGCGAGCATGACGTCAAGAGCTACTTGACGGTCAATACGATCATCTATGACGAAGACATTGATTTGATGCGTGAGATCGTCGATGCGGCCAAGGAAGCACAAATCTCTGCCATCATCGCTAGCGACATCGCCGTGATGAACTACTGCGCCTCGATCGGTCAAGAAGTACACCTTTCCACGCAGTTGAACATCTCCAATGTGGAAGCGTTGCGTTTTTACGCGAAGTTTGCCGACGTGGTCGTCTTGGCTCGCGAACTCAACATGAAGCAAGTGGCGAAAATCGCTCGTGCCATCGATGAAGAAGACATCCGTGGTCCGAACGGTGAGCGCATCCGTATCGAAATGTTCTGTCACGGTGCCCTTTGTATGGCTATCAGCGGCAAGTGTTACTTGAGCTTGAATACGCGCGGTCGTAGTGCTAACCGTGGCGGTTGCTTGCAAAACTGCCGTCGTAGCTACATCGTCAAGGACAAAGAACGCGACATCGAATTGGAAGTCGATAACAAGTACATCATGAGTCCGAAGGACTTGAAGACGATCGGTTTCATGGACTTGATGATGAAGGCCGGTGTTCGCGTCTTTAAGATCGAAGGTCGTGCACGTGGTCCAGAATATGTCCGTACGGTGGTTGAGTGCTATGACGAAGCGATCAACGCCGTGCTCGAAGGTCGCTGGAATGAAGAAGTGAGCCGCTCTTGGGATGATCGTTTGGCAACCGTTTTCAATCGCGGTTTCTGGGACGGTTATTACTTGGGTCAAACGATGGGTGAGTGGACCGATCGTTACGGTTCTTTAGCGACTGAAAAGAAGGTCTATGTCGGTAAGGTCTTGCACTACTACAGCAAGTCCGGCATCGGTCACTTCCAAATCCAAGCCTATGGTTTTAAGCCGGGCGACCGTTTGGTTGTAATCGGCCCGACGACTGGTGCCGTTTATGTCGACTTGGATGAAGTGCGTCAAGAAGAAAACGTGCTCGACTCGGTTGAAAAGGGGATGGATGTGACGTTCAAGGTGCCTGAGCGCATTCGCGAAAACGACAAGCTCTACCTCTTACAAAAGGTCGATCCGTTGGGCGATCCCATCTAAAAAGACAACATTAGAACACGGTCCGTTTCGAAGTTTCGAGGCGGACCGTTTGGTTTGGGCAACGGTCTGCCCTTTTTCTGTACGGCAGGGGTTGGCTTTGACGCTTTCCTTTCCGATAAGTTCAACAAGTCTGGTAAGCGCGGCCTTATGTCCTACATAGAGAACGCCCTCCGCGAGGGGCATGCCTACGAACCGGAGACGTACGAACTGGAGGTGCTGGATTCCGGATCTGAAATTCAGACCTACAAGGCCTTTCTCATAACATGTGCCAATGCCTCGCAG
>JAFNZB010000232.1 GCA_017383055.1 Burkholderiaceae bacterium
ATACGATGAACGTTTGAGCGGCTTTGCTCAACAACTCTATGAAGCACAAGCCGTTGCCGAAGATGCGCTTCGCGAACTCGAGCGTTACCTCGACCGCACCGACTTGGACGAAGGTCGTTTTGAAGAGATCGACAATCGCGTCTCGCTTTACTTCAACGCCGCACGCAAATTCCACGTTTTGCCCGAAACGCTTTATCAAAAGTACACGGAAACGTGCGAAAAGCTCCAAAGTTTGGAAGCCTCGTTGGATCTCGACGCTTTGGTCGCAGAAGAAAAAGCCGCACATTCGGCTTACTTGTCGGTGGCTCGTGCCTTAAGTGCCAAGCGTCAAGCCACTGCGAAGGATTTAAGTGCCAAAGTCACCGCTGCCATGCAAACGTTGGCGATGACGGGCGGGGCTTTTGAAATTTCGCTCACTCCTTCTACCCCCACCGCTCACGGTGTTGAGACGTGTGAATTCTTGGTCGCCGGTCATGCCGGGGTCTCCGCTCGCCCTTTAACGAAGGTCGCTTCGGGCGGTGAACTCTCCCGCATCAGCTTAGCGATTGCCGTGATCACCTCAACGGCTACGCCGGTGGATACGCTCATCTTTGACGAAGTGGATTCCGGGGTCGGCGGCGCCGTCGCAGAAGTCGTTGGCAAACTTTTGCAAACGCTTGCGACTGACCGCCAAGTCTTGTGCGTGACGCACTTGCCACAAGTAGCTGTCTTCGGTCATCAACACTTACGTGTTCAGAAACATCAAACGGAAGGCACGACGGAAAGCCGATTGGTCGCGCTCGAGGAAGATGCTCGCATCGAAGAGATCGCGCGCATGTTAGGCGGTCAAACGATTACGGATACAACAAAGGCCAACGCCGCAGAGATGCTAGCGATGGCCCATGTCAATTAATTCGAATTGTCTCAGACGTCTTAGCGGTCTTTGAGCTTGGCTTGGCAAGCCGCACAAAGACCGTAAAGGCTCAAGGCGTGCTCACGCAACACAAAGCCGTGACGAGCGGCGATTTCGCGTTGACGGCGTTCGATCTCTTCGTCAACGAACTCTTCCACATGCCCGCAATGCAAGCAGACCAAGTGATCGTGGTGCTCGGCTTCTTCCAACTCATACATCGCATGATCAGCATCGAAATGGTGACGACGCAAGAGGCCGGCGACTTCAAACTGCGACAACACACGATAAACCGTAGCCAAACCCACATCAATTCCGTCATTTTTCAGTAACGTGAAAACGTCTTCGGCAGACAAGTGACGTTGACCTTGCGTGGCATGTTTTTGGAAGATATCGAGGATCTTCATGCGAGGACCGGTGACTTTCAAACCGAGGCTTTTCAAATCGGACGAATCAATGGGCATATCGGGACTTTCTAGTTAACAAAAAGTTGTCGTTTAACAAGGCGTAAGCGTTCCCTATAGTTTATTATTATTGGGTCGAAAAATCTGTGTTAAGTAACAACTTCATTAATTATGCTCAAGAAATGCATTCTTGCGACGAGTTCGGTCGCCATTTTGTCGCTTACGGGCTGCTCTTCCTTTAATTTCAGCATGCCTTCGATGGATTGGTTGTCTTTGCCTGAAGGCATCACCGACTTTGTCGAACCGTATCGCCCTGATGTTCATCAAGGCAATCTCGTGACGAACGAACAAGTTGAACAATTGCACGTCGGTATGACGCAAATGCAAGTGCAATTCCTTTTGGGCGTTCCGTTGTTACGTGACATGTTCCACCAAAATCGCTGGGACTACGTCTACTACGTCAATCCGCGCGGCGGCGAAGCTCAAAAACGTCGCTTGACGGTCTTCTTTGACGAGTCCGGTCGCTTGGCCAAGTACGAATACACAGCCATGCCCAGCGAAACCCAGGCCGACCAAATGATCCTCGGCCACGAAACCGATTTCGATGCGAAGGCCGGTAACGTTACCTCCGTTGATCAAGCCTCGCAAACCAAGAACGATATCGAACGCAACGCTGCGCTCTGATAACCCATTTTTAAAAGGATTTACATCAATGCAAACCAAAATCGAATTGTTAGCCGATCGCGTTCGTTCGTTGATCGAAGAAGTCAATGAATTGCGCCTCCAAAACGAACAACTCCAAGCCGAGTTGATCGCCAAGGAAAACGAAGCCGGTTTGACGAAGGTTGAAACGCAAGAAGCCATCGAACGTTTGGATGCTTTGATTCGCTCGATCGAACAAACCCAACAAACGGTCACGACCGAACCGAACCCCTTCCAATAATTGAGAGACAAACATGGCCGACCGCAATACGGTGACCTTATCGATCATGGGACGCGACTATCGCCTCTCGGTGACGCCCGAAGAGGAAGAAAAGTTGCGAGTGTGCGCTCAAATCGTTGAAGCCAAAATGAAAGAAATCCACCAACCGGGTCGAGTCTTCTCGCCCGATGCTGTGGCTGTTTTGGCTGCTTTGCGCATCGCCTACGATTTCCTCAACCAACGTCAGGCAATCGAGAAGGTCCAACAAGCTCAATCGCAAATCGAATCGATCATCGCCATGTGTGAAAACGCTGTCAAGCGTTGAGCTTAACGATCAAAGGCGCCGACCCTAGGCGCCTTTGTTTTTGAAAACCCAATACTATCCGCTCACCAGGAGAGCACCCATGCAAACGACTCGCCCCTTAAACGATGCAGAAATCAATGAGTTGAACGACCTTTTGGCTTCTACGCCTGAAGAAAACGAAACGTTTGACGTCAGCATGCTCGACGGCTTTTTGTCCGGTATCGCCGTGATGAATCCGCCCGTTGCCGAAGAAGAATGGTATCCGCTCGTTTTCGACATCGAAGGCAAGCCCTGTGAAACGAAGGATCCGGCTCGCACCAAGGCGCTCATCATGCGTCGCTTCAATGAGATCCGTGCTTTCCAAGCCGCTCGCGAATTCTACAACCCGGTCATCTTCCCGTTGGAAGACGACAAGGGCGAACCGGTGTTATCCAAGGAAGGCCTTGAAGCCTTGGCTCCATGGGCCACGGGCTTTTACGGTGCCGTCGCCGAGTTCAGCGACCGTGTCAATTTGACCGAAGAAGTTGAAGCTGCACTTTGCAACGTCCACCGCTTCCTCGAACTCGACACGGAAGACGAAGACTACGAACAACACAAGGCCCTTCGCGAAGCCATCGAAACGGAATGCCCGTTGAAGGATCTCGAAGACGGTATGGTTAAAATGATGGAAGCCGTCATTACGATCGCTCGCATCAATAACCCCAATAAGCCCGTCGCTCGTGAAACCCCGAAGGTCGGTCGTAATGACCCGTGCCCGTGCGGTTCCGGTAAGAAATTCAAGCAATGCTGCGGTAAAAACTGATCGTTAATTGCCTCGTATTAGTAGAACTCCCGTCCCAAATTGACGGGAGTTTTTTCGTTTTTAGGGACTAAAAACCTACTGATTTCCCTAGGTTTTCGTCGCTATCCCCTCCTCGATTGTTACAAAACTGTTACAAACGAGTAAAATGCTCGGTTTCTCTACCTTTCACGAAAGAAATCAAAATGGCAAACGAAAAAGAACAATGCCAAGTTGAAGAAGTGGAAACGATTGATATGTCTGCAGAAGAAACCGAACAAGAAATCGAAGCTGCTGACATGCACAATCTTGAAACGATCAGCACGATTCTCCAACACGAATCTCCCGCTGACCGTATCCGTCTTCTCCAATTGATGCTCAAGCAAGAACGCTTGAACGTCGAAAAGGAACACAGCGACGATACCGCTGAAGTCGAACGCAACACCAAGAAGGGTGCTTATCCCTATAAGGATCGCTTGGGTCGTAAGGCTTACGAAAAGGAAAAGTACAAGCTTCAAGTTGAACTTTTGAAGCTCCAAGCCTGGATCAAGGAAACGGGCCAAAAGTTGATCATCATTTTCGAAGGTCGTGACGCTGCCGGTAAGGGCGGTACGATCAAGCGCTTCACGGAACACTTGAATCCGCGTGGTGCTCGCGTCGTCGCTCTCCAAAAGCCGACCGAACAAGAACAAGGTCAATGGTACTTCCAACGCTACATCTCTCACTTGCCCACGCGCGGTGAAATGGTGCTCTTCGACCGCTCTTGGTACAACCGTGCCGGCGTTGAACACGTGATGGGCTTCTGCTCCCAAAAGGAATACGAAGACTTCTTGCAAGAGTGCCCGGAATTTGAACGTAGCCTCGTTCGTAGCAACACGACGATCATCAAGTTGTGGTTCGCTGTGAGCCGCCAAGAACAACGTCGTCGCTTCAAGGAACGTAAGCTCCACCCGCTCAAGCGCTGGAAGCTCTCCCCGGTCGACGTCGCTTCCTTGAGCAAGTGGGATGACTACACGCTCGCTAAGGAACAAATGTTCTTGCACACCGACACCCCGGAATGCCCGTGGATCGTTGTGAAGTCCGACGACAAGAAGCGCGCTCGCTTGAACGCAATGCGTTACGTCTTGCACCGTATGCCGTACTCTAACAAGAACACGGAAGCCATCGGCATGATCGATCCGTTGATCGTGAGCCGCTCCAACGCTTTCGGTGCTTAATAGCCTGATGCGTTGAACTCGCTTCGAAGTTCGACAAAAAAATGCCCGAGATGCAAATCCCGGGCATTTTTGTTTTCACGCGTTTTGGTAATCATCGATCTTTAGGACTCGTTATTTTTAGCGCCTAAAACCTTCAAAAGCACCGACAGGAACATCCCGTACATCGGCACGAAAATCAATAGGCCCGCTAACATCTTCACCACAAAGTCCACACAACCGAGCGAGAACCAGTTCTCAGCCATGTAGGGATCGGTCGTTTGGTAAAACGCGACCGAATAAAAAATGAAGGTATCGATCAAATTACCCGCCGTCGTAGAGGCTGCCGGTGCTAACCACCATTGGCTTTTCTCGCGCAGGCGCTGAAAGACGAAAATGTCCATCAACTGACCGACCGCATAAGCCACAAACGAAGCCAAAGCGATACGGAAAACAAAAAGGCTAAAAACCGACAAGCTGGCGAAGCCTTGATAAGCACCTTGTTGAAAAATCGTACCGATCAAATACGACAACAAAAGGCCCGGCCACATGGCGAAAAAGACGATTCGTCGAGCCGAACGGTCACTAAACAAGCGAACCGTCAAATCGGTCAACAGAAATAAAAACGGATAAGTAAACGTGCCCCAGGTGGTTTCAATCCCTAAAACCGTTATCGGCAACTGTACAGCGTAGTTGCTGAGCACGATAAAGAAGATATGAGCCAACCAAAGCTTTTTCAAGGGAAAGAGTTGCTCGTTCATTGGATTCTTTCAGTGTTTTTAATTTTTTAGGCGCAAAATCGTCTCTAGAGCGTCTCCACAAACTTTTTCACGCTTCGGGCCGACGTCAAACACCGAACGACCCGATTGTCGATCGGCATCGGTGTCCCGTCCATCCACGAAACAAGGATTCTAGCGCAAAGCGTGCTCATTGACACGCCACGCGAGCCCATCCCTGCCATGACCCAGAGTCCCTCGATCACGGGCGGATGTTCCAAGTCGCAGTTGCCACGCGCCTTCGTCGTCGCAATCCATGCCTTTTCGTCACACACGGGGCCTACATAAGGCAGGCGTCCCAACCCTACGGCACGAATACCTTGATAGGCGCCTGTCACCACCACGTCTTCCGTCTCTCGCATGATGGTGGCTAGCTTCTCCAAATTGGCCGTGTGAGCACGTTCTTCATCCCAAGCAGCCAATTGATCGTTTTCGTAGGTCGCCCCTACGCCACAGAAGCCATCGGGCAAATTGGAAATATAGCCTTCGCCGCTCACGGGTGCCTTGAGTGTCGCAAGGTCCGTGTCACGCAAAAGCGTAATGCGACCGCGAAGCGCATCCAGTGTGAGATGTTCCATACCCAACACGTTCCCCGCATCCGTTGCACAGGCAACGACCACGTGAGGCGCACGAGCAATCACTTGACCGAATTCTCCGATCGCCGCCCATTCGCCATCGTGCTTTTCCAAACGAACAACGGGGGTATTGCCGAGATAAGGCACTTGGGCTTCACGAATCAAGGCACGGCAAAACGCGCCGGCACGAACCATCCCCGCCTGATTGAACCACCAACCGCCTCGATGAAGGGAAACACCACTTAATCGATCGGCTTCGTCTCGCGAAACAAAGCGTGCGTAATCGGCCGGCAAGACAAACGGCATGCCCTTTTCTCGCGCCAAGTCCCACTCACTAAAAATCGCATCGGAGTGCGCCATCTGCAGACAACCCGCATCGGCAAAAAGCATTTCTCCCGTTTGCGCTTCGAGTTGCTTCAAAAGCGTACGGGTCGAGAAAAAGCCTTCGCGCGACATGCGAGAAAGGATATTGTCATCGCGAGAGAAATGCGGGTGCAAAATACCCCATGCTAACGCGCTCGCGCGAGCGCCGGGCACGGGTGCCTCATCGATCACAAAAACGCGCCAGCCGGCTTTTTGGAGCGCATACGCAGCATTGGCGCCGGCTAACCCGGCACCGATCACTAAAGCACGACGATCGCAGGCCTTGCGATAACCGCCCTTTTTACGCGGGGCCATCAAAATAGCACTGCCATACCCTTCAACCACATCGACTCGGAAAGCCGAACGCTTTAACACGGTCGCCTCATCCTCACTAAAGGTTTCGGCATAGACTCGTGCTTTTTCGTTGGAGAGTTTCAACAAGCCTCGAAGCGTCTGCTCATTTTCACCCGTCCAGAAAAGGCTATCCCATCCCAAGGTCATCTTGGAAAGAACAGTATCGGCCTCATCATATACGAGCGTTAAAACGACTCGATCGTCCGCCAAAGAAAGTCGGTGAAAGCCGGGCACCGCCACAGGCTTTTGCGCAATGAAAGCGTCCCACGTGACCTGATCGATGAAGTCGGGTTGTTGCCAAACGCCATTCCAATCGGAAGACGAAACAAACGCGACTACGTGAAAGTTCTCTGGCGCCTTTTCGTCAGCCTCCCATGTCGCATAAAGCGTCAGGAAAGCCTCCAAATCAAACGTGGCCTGCGTCAGCGTAAAGAACGTTCGCTCACCCCACTCGGCGCGCACGGCTTCGATCGCCCGTGATAACCACAAGCGACTCAAAGGAGGAACAACTGAAGAAGCGATCGACGTCATAAGGCAAAAAAGGGCCTTCACAAATGAAGGCCCCCATTCAAGATCAATTAACGCTTGATCGGCTTGAAGCGGATGCGGTGGGGCTTAGCGGCCTCATCACCCAAGCGACGACGCTTATCAGCTTCGTACTCGGTGTAGTTACCGTCAAAGAACACCACCTTGGAGTCGCCTTCGAAAGCCAAGATGTGCGTGGCGATACGGTCCAAGAACCAACGGTCGTGGGACGTCACTAAAGCGCAACCGGCGAATTCAAGCAAGGCGTCTTCCAATGCACGCAACGTTTCAACGTCAAGGTCGTTAGACGGTTCGTCCAAAAGAAGGACGTTACCGCCGGCCAACAAGGTCTTAGCCAAGTGCAAACGACCGCGTTCACCACCGGAGAGCGTACCGACGATCTTTTGTTGATCGCCACCCTTGAAGTTGAAGCGACCGAGGTACGCACGAGACGGCATCGAGAACTTACCGACTTGCAAGATGTCTTGACCGTCGCTGATGGCTTCCCAAGCGGTCTTATCGTTGGGCAAAGAGTCACGCATTTGGTCCACGGCAGAGATTTGAACCGTTTGACCGATGTTGATGGAACCGGCATCGGGTTGTTCCTTGCCGAGGATCATCTTAAAGAGCGTGGACTTACCGGCACCGTTCGGACCGATCACACCGACGATAGCGCCCGGCGGAATCTTGAAGCTCAAATCATCGATCAAGAGACGATCGCCGAAACCCTTGCTCACGTTTTCGAATTCGATCACGTTGTTGCCCAAACGTTCTGCCACCGGAATAAAGATTTCATTGGTTTCGTTACGGGCTTGGTATTCGTAGCTCGACATTTCTTCAAAGCGTGCCAAACGAGCCTTGCTCTTGGCTTGACGGCCCTTGGCATTTTGACGAACCCATTCCAATTCGTGCTTGATAGCCTTCATGCGAGCATCTTCTTGACGCTTTTCGATTTCCAAGCGCTTTTCCTTTTGGTCCAACCAAGAGGAATAGTTACCCTTCCAAGGAATGCCTTCGCCACGGTCCAATTCCAAAATCCATTCGGCGGCGTTATCCAAGAAGTAACGGTCGTGGGTCACGGCCACAACGGTACCCGGGAAGCGTTGCAAGAATTGTTCCAACCATTCCACACTTTCGGCGTCCAAGTGGTTGGTCGGTTCGTCGAGCAAGAGCATGTCCGGGCTCGAAAGCAACATACGGCACAATGCAACACGACGCTTTTCACCACCGGAGAGGTGAGCGATCTTGGCATCCCAGGGCGGCAAACGCAATGCGTCGGCAGCGATTTCCATTTGGTGTTCGACATTGGAGCCGGCAGCATTGATGATGGCTTCAAGCTTGGCTTGTTCGGCTGCCAAGGCATCAAAATCGGCATCCGGATCAGCATAAGCGGCATAGACTTCGTCCAAGCGCTTTTGTGCATCCATCAATTCACTCATGCCTTCTTCAACGGCTTGACGAACGGTGTGTTCCGGATCCAATTGCGGTTCTTGCGGCAAGTAACCGATCTTGATACCCGGCATCGGAACGGCTTCGCCTTCGATATCCGTGTCAACACCGGCCATGATCTTCAAGAGCGTGGACTTACCGGCACCGTTCAAACCGAGCACACCGATTTTGGCACCCGGGAAGAAACAAAGGTTGATGTCCTTGAGAATGTGACGCTTGGGCGGAACGACCTTACCCACGCGGTTCATCGTAAAAACGTATTGAGCCATTGATTCGTCTCGACAAAAGTCAAAAATACAAAAAAACTTACTCTCGCCGTCGGTATTACGGCATTTGGATCTTGCTAGCGGCTTGAGCAAAACCGGCATCGCCCGGCGTCACGATCTTCGTGGCGGCTTCACGACGCATTTCTTGGAGCTTGGCGATCGTTTCTTGAACGCCAGCCTTAGCGGCTTCACCGTAAGCGGCAACGGCATCGGCCAAAGATTCAGCCTTGATCTCAAAAGAGATGGGCAACGGACCCATTTGCGTCATGATTTGCGTCTCACCCATGTAAACGACGGCACGCGTTTCATCACGATAACCGTCAGCCGTGATCGGCGTAAAAACGCGGATCGAACCGATCTTACGGTCGGTCACGATCTCTTCACGAACCAAGGCCGTGACATCCATTTCTGCTTTCATTTGATCCATTTGGAAACCCTTTTTTATGAACAAAACCCGACCCCTTACCCATCATCTAGGTAATGCGTCAGGCTAATAAACGAAACTGAGGCAAAACAACGAGTTGCTCTAAAACAAAACTGTCCCTTGCCTAATCATAGACAAAGGACAGTATATCGAAGAATGTTCGCGAGGACTAGGTAATCAGCCCGTCAAAACCCCATTAACGGAAGACCATCACCGGAACCTTGGAGTGCGTCAACACTTTTTGCGTTTCGCTACCCAAAAGAACGGCTGCCAACCCCTTACGACCGTGACTAGCCATGAAGATCAAATCGCATTCCAATTCATCGCAAAGATCGATGATGGCTTCAGAGGGAGAGAAAGACTTCTTGGAGCATTCAGTCGTGGGCACACCCATGCGATCGAAATAGGTACGAGCCTTTTCAAGACGTTCACGAGCTTGGTCCTTGACACGGCTATCGTATTGATCGATGCTTTCAGGACGA
This sequence comes from Burkholderiaceae bacterium, assembly GCA_017383055.1. Classification (GTDB taxonomy): domain Bacteria; phylum Pseudomonadota; class Gammaproteobacteria; order Burkholderiales; family Burkholderiaceae_F; genus Aphodousia. Next base: position 9,705 of record JAFNZB010000232.1, read on the forward strand.
TATTCGCTCAAGTTGGTGTAGGAATAGGGCTCGATCACCGTCATCACGACGACTTCGGCACCCAACGGTTTGGCAAAACTGGCGGCACCGGCCACTGCCATGTAAGACAATTCGCTACCGTCGATCGGAACAAGAATCTTTTTATACATACTCAATCTCCAACGGGCACTTTATCTGTTTGCAAGTACCCTATTTTCTCGACTCTTAAAGTGTAATCTTTAAAACTGAAAACAGGGTTAATTTGGGTCAGTTTTCCGTGGCGATGGCTAGGATGTACTACTTAGAAAGTACGTGCAAAACTGCTCGCTGAGCCAAGAGCATCCCAAAAGTTGCAGTCACACCGACAAAAACTCCGAACCCCTCTCCGCCGTCTTGACTGGGCTTGACAGGCTCGTCGCTATAGACCGCCTCAATGTCGAAGCGCTTGGATTCGGACACCTTTACGGCACCGCGAGGAAATCCGTGTTCTTTACGCAAACGTTGACGAACGGCTCCAATCAAAGGATCACCCACCACTCGGGCCAAATCGCCGTGTCGGATAGCCGTGCAATCGACCTTGCCACCGGCACCGCCACTCACGATCACAGGCGTACCTCGCGCATGAGCAAAGGCAATGAGAGCAACCTTGTCTTTGAGACTATCAATCGCATCCACAATCACGTCGCAATCGGGAATCAAAGTCGGCATCGTCTCTGCCGTCACAAAAGTCGAAACGATTTGAATCTCTGCCATCGGATTGATCGCACGAAGGCGCTCAGCCATCACTTCGGTCTTCAGGCGACCATATTGACCGTCCATAGCTGGCATCTGACGATTGGTATTACTTTCTTCCACGGTATCGCCGTCAATCAACGTCAAACGACCGATTGCCGTGCGAGCTAAGCCTTCAGCGACCCAACTACCGACGCCACCCAAACCCACGACTACGACGTGCGCATTTTGAAGTTTTTCAAAACCGTCCGTGCCAAAGAGTCGAGAAATGCCGCCAAAGCGACGCGTGTCCGCCGTGTTCATTGATTTGCCCTTTAGGAAAGAAAATAAATTTGAAACCCATCATAACGAGGGCGATGGGCAAAAGCAAAAGACCTTCATTCAGCCTTATGTATCAACTAGATGTTACACAGAAGGCCGAAGTAACTAATACAATTGAAGGTAACGTGAAACGGCAAAAGGAATCCCTCATGATCAGCATCGATCGCATCCGCATCCAAGGTTTCCGCGGCATCGAATTCATGCAAATGGCTTTAAGTCCCACGTGTGTACTGATCGGCCCCAATAACAGCGGTAAAACATCGGTTCTTCGTGCCATGCAAATGGCTCTGAGCGAATCCTTACCCATCAGTCATAATGACTTTCACCACACAAGTGATCACGATGACACACACCGATTCACAATCGATCTTCGTATCGTTGCCATGAACGAGGCTGGCAAACGTACGAAACGCTTTAGCGACAAATGGACCAAAGTATTCGGGCAACACATTTCGTTAGATCGCCATCAACGAGAATTCTTTGCATTCCGAACAACAGCTACTTGGGATAGCAATGAAAATTGCGCCACCAAAACCCGAACCATTCTCACCCATTGGGATCAAACGCATGTAGGCGCTCCCGTCACAACGGAACTCGATCCCATCCATTACGCCCCAATTGATGCCTATGCCGATCTCAAAGTGGATTTGGCCAATGAAGAATCCTTCTTAAACCGCGCTTTGATGCTCTTACATCAAGCCCGAGAAGAATGCTGTGCAGCGAACGAC
>JAFNZB010000233.1 GCA_017383055.1 Burkholderiaceae bacterium
AGAATCGCTTCGCCCCGGCGCTTTGGTCCTCTCCAATCGTTTTGAACCGTTGGTTCAAGCCAAACAAATGGGCAATGTGGCACTTGATCTTGAGCGTTTGATCCTCGGACACCTCAATACCAAAGACATAGATTTGCTCTATAACGCGTGTGACGGCCTTCCCGGGGAACGTTTTAAGCTCTCTTTTGTGTCGAGTAAAAATTTAAATGCCATTGCAAAATTTAACACACCCAATCCCCTACGCAATTTAGTGCAATGGGAAGCCTTTGCACTTTTACTCGCGCGTCGATTGGGACTTAACGCAATCGAAGCTCAGGTGATGAATTTCCGTGGAATGGAAGCTTTGGTGAGTCATCGGTTCGATCGAACCGCGGAAGGTTTCCGGATTCCGTTTGCAACGGCGCAAGGTTTATTGGCTGCAACACCCGACTCCGAACATACGTATGCGGAGATTGCGGACATTCTTAATCAAGAAGGCGCTTCTCCGAAAAAAGATTTGTTGGAGCTGTGGCAGCGGATGGTCTTTTCGATGGCGATCGGCAATACGAACGATTCTCTTTCGAACATCGGTTTCTTGCGAGATACTTGGGGATGGCGTTTGGCACCTTTATATGGTTTGATGCCGAGTCCGACGTCCATCGGTCGTCGCCACCATGCAACGGCCGTCACCCCCGACTGCGACCGGCCGAGCTTAAGAAAGGCCGTTGATATCGCTCCTTACTTCGGTTTAACCAAAGCAAAGGCTGAAAAAGAAGCCCTTCGCATCGCTACCTTCGTCTCTCAAACCTGGGAACGCACCGCTTACGAGTGCCTCTTAGATCCACTTGAGATCGATAACATGCGAAAGGCTTTTGAGCCGTTAGAACTCTAACGAGATTAGGCTGAACGTTTTTTAGAAGGCGTATTGGCGGCCGCCAATGCGCCTTTTGTCCATTTCAGAAACGTCTTACGAAGCTCACAATCGATCCGTAATCGCGCCAAATACCGCTCCAAGGCCACTTTCCCAACATAATCGTCCATATGCTCACAACGCGCATAGGCTTCCACAAATAGGCATACGCCAATTCTCTCTGCCAATCCCAATTGTTCGATCCACCCCTTTAATGAGTCTGCCAGCCCTTGATCAAGTCCCATACGAACCAAACCGTCAACGCTCGACGGATAAGACTTCTTGGGCAAATTTAGAAGCGTCATCCGAAACTGCTGAGCACTCCCTTTCAAAAACATCTCCCACGACAAAATCACAACGCTCTCCCGATATTAAATATTCATTTATCGCCTGAAAACAGCCATACAATAAAGCTCCAAATGTGAGCTTTATTAAAGTTTAACATGGGAAGCGCAGAAAGTTCAATAAATGAGCTAATTCTTTTCGCTCATAAGCTACTCTTTTATTAATTAACTAATTTTGTTTAGAGATAGGCTTATACGGCTTTATTTTTTAAACAGATGGCATATACTTTCGGTTTGGATCAAAAAACCTCTGAAAGGACTAACGAACATGCACTCCAATGCACCTTTGGTACGTATCGTTGATGACGACGAAGGCATCCGTAACTCCATGGCATTCTTGCTCGAAGGCGAAGGCTGGGAAGTCAAGACCTACCGTGACGGTTCCCAATTCTTAGCCAGTAACGATTTCGTGCGCCCCGGCTGCATCATTTTGGACGTTCGTATGCCGAATATGAGCGGTTTGGGTTTGCAAACACATTTAAATGAAATGGGCGTTGACCTCCCGATCATCTTCTTGAGCGGTCACGGTGACATCGATATGGCCGTACATACGATGAAGCTCGGTGCCGTTGAATTCTTGCAAAAGCCCGTTCGTGAAGAGCGTCTCTTTAAGGTCGTGCGTGACGTGATCGACGCCTACCTTGCCAAGCAAGAACAAAACGCCGATGTGATCGAATTCAAGAATAAGCTCAAGAACTTGACGCAACGCGAACGCGAAGTCGTCAACTTGATCAGTCTTGGTAAGTCCAACAAGGAAGTGGCCGAACAACTCGGCATTTCTGAAAAGACGGCCCAGGTCCACCGTGGTGCCGCATACCGTAAGCTTGAGATCCACAACGCTACGGAAATTGCACGTTTGTTGATGCGTGCCAACGAAG
>JAFNZB010000234.1 GCA_017383055.1 Burkholderiaceae bacterium
CTCGACCAAATCCAAGCCAAGTATGGCGACAAGGCTCGCGTCGGTTTGATGGCTACGTCCGGTACGGTCCGCACGGGTATCTACGGCTTGAAGGCTGAAAAGATGGGCATGAAGATGTTTACGCCGGATGCCGAATTCCAAGGACGCGTAATGGCTGCCATCTATGGTCCGAAGGGCGCCAAGGCTGGTTACACGACGGGCGAATGCTACGACGACCTCTACGCTGCTGCCGAACACTTGGTCACGAAGTACGACTGCAACGTCTTGATCCTCGGTTGCACGGAATTGCCGTTGATCTTCCACGAATGCGAAGACTTCGCTTGCGGCGGCAAGACGGTTGAAATCGTTGACCCGACGGCAACGTTGGCTCGCAAGGCCGTTGAAGTGGCCATGGCTACGAACAAGGAACGCGGTACGCGTTAAACGATTTAACTCTGACAAGAAAAAAGAAAATCGGGTTCACTTTTTTTAAAGTGAACCCGATTGCCTTTTGGATTTCTTTAGTTAACGGCTGAACGTCTTTCGAGCCGGACGTGCGGTAGGACGACCCGTCGTCGTGCGGCGAGTCCCGCTTGCGGCTGCCGGACCACGGCTCGTCGTCGGACGACGGCGCGGGGCCTTTGCCTTTTCAGCCAAGCCTTCGTAGCCCTTGTCGTAAACGTCCTTGCGGCTAGCGAACTTACGACCGCCCTTGTTGGCCCCTTGACCGGCTACGGTCTTGGTGCGAGGCACGCGCGGTGCGCTCTTTGCTTTATCGGACGTAATGGCTTGCAAATCATCGGTCTTCACAACACCCGCACGGGTATTGCCGGCCTTCAAATCCTTCACCCAAGCATCAACCCACTCGGGCGTGAGTTCCATCTTGGCACCACGCGGGAGGTCCTTCGGCAACAAGACGGCACCGAAACGCACGCGAATCAAACGAGAGACGTTCAAATTCACGGCCTCGAACGTACGACGCACTTCGCGGTTACGGCCTTCCGCTAAAGTCACGCGATACCAGTGGTTGGAACCGATACCGCCGATGTCTTCGACAGACGAGAATGCGGCAATGCCGTCATCGAGCTTCACGCCCTTTAAGAGCTTTTCCTTGCTCTCTTCAGTCAATTCACCTTGCACACGCACGGCGTACTCGCGTTCGATACGATAGCGCGGGTGCATCAAAAGGTTGGCCAACTCACCGCTCGTCGTAAAGAGCAACACGCCTTCGGTGTTGAAGTCCAAACGACCTACTGCGATCCAGCGAGCTCCTTGCAAGCGAGGCAGGCGAGCAAAAACGCTCGGACGACCTTCCGGATCATCCATCGAAACGATTTCACCGGCGGGCTTATGGTAGAGCAACACTCGCGGAGCTTCGTCCTTCGTCGTTTCGCGACGGATCAAACGACCCTTGACGCGAATGGAGTCATTGGCTCGCACACGATCACCCACTTTGGCAACGTCGCCATTGATCGTCACGACACCCGTAGCGATCAAGGCTTCCATGTCACGGCGAGAGCCAAGACCGGCATCGGCCAAGACTTTTTGCAATTTTTCGGTCGAGCCCGTATCCACCGGAGCCGCAACCTTTTGTTCGCTCACTTCACGTTCTTCAAACTTGCGTTCAGAACGTTGAGCGACCGTCTTGGTCGAGCGACGGAACGGCGTCTTTTTCACAAAGGGCTTACCCATCGGTTTCTTACCGGTCGATTTTTTGTTGTTCTCTCTCATTCGTTTTTCTCCGAAGGCACTGCCTTCGCTAAGCTCTCTAAACGAGCATGTTCGGCATCGATCGCCGCCAACAAAGGCGAATCGAGCAATCGATGTTGACGCAATTCTTCTTCGCGGTCGTATTGACCTTCAAAAAGTTCGAACGCTTCGGCTTCTTCGGGCGCGGTCTCACTTAAACTCGGCAGATCTTGCAAGGAATTGAGTCCCAAATCAAGCAAGAATTGACGAGTCGTCGCAAAGAGTTCCGGATGACCGATCGTCTCACGGCGACCGATCACTTCGATCCAATTGCGATCCAAAAGCGTTCGGATTGCTTGGGGATTCACGGTCACACCACGAATCTTTTCGATATCCCCGCGAGTCACGGGTTGTCGATAGGCAATCACCGCTAACGTTTCCATCACGGTACGCGTGTATTTCGGCGCTTCTTCCGGATGC
>JAFNZB010000235.1 GCA_017383055.1 Burkholderiaceae bacterium
GAAGGTCGTACGTTTGAAGCTCACCGTCGCGGCAAGAAAGCCGACGTTGTGGTGGGCGACTGGGTGCAATTGATGGCTGCCGGTGACAACACTGCCGCCATCGAAAGCGTGGACGATCGCGAAAACATCCTTTTCCGTCAAGACGAATGGCGCACGAAGAGCTTGGCAAGCAACATCGACCAATTAGTCATCGTCTATGGCTCTGCTCCCCGCTTTAATCCCTGGTTTGTTTGGAAGGCCCTCTTAGCCGCTCATACGGCCGGTATCAAACCCGTCATCATTCGCAATAAGACCGACTTAACGGAAGGTGCCGAAGAGGCTCAAGCTTTCTTGGATGAGTTAACGGCCTTGGGTTATGAGACGCATCGCCTCTCTGCCACCGAAAGCACCGCAGAAACCATCGCCGAACTCGACGGCATTTTTAACGGTCAACGCTCGCTTTTGGTCGGCCAGTCCGGCATGGGCAAGTCCACCATTTTGAATCTCTTGGTCGAAAGCGCCAAAGCTCGCACGCAAGAATATTCTCAAGCCTTGAACCTCGGTCGACAAACGACAACGACCACGACACTTTACGATTTGGACCGCGCTGAGGGTTGTGTGATCGACTCTCCGGGCTTTCAAGAGTTTGGCCTCGCTCACTTGGAACTCAATGACATCCTTCGTGCCATGCCCGACATCTTGGAACACATCGGCGGTTGCCGATTCGTCAATTGCCGCCATTTGAAGGAGCCGGCCTGCTCGGTCAAGGATGCGGTCGAAGCCGGCAAGATTTCCTTGGCTCGCTACGAATTCTATGTCGCAATCGTCGAAGAACTCGATCGACTGCAAGCTTGGTAACCGTTCATATACAAAGAAGCTGAGAGAAAAATCTCAGCTTTTTTAGTAGTGGACTTTTGAAAATTGCGAAACCGAGAACAAAAAAAGGCTCGAACCGAAATTCGAGCCTTTTTTTCGTTGTATCAAGAATGATCGAAAATTACTTTTCGAGCTTTTCCTTAATACGAGCAGCCTTACCAGAGCGATTGCGGAGGTAGTAGAGCTTAGCGCGACGAACGTCACCGCGACGCTTCACTTCGATGCTAGCAATCGTCGGAGCATAGAGTTGGAACGTACGTTCAACACCTTCACCGCTGGAGATCTTACGAACGATGAAAGAGGAGTTCAAACCACGGTTGCGACGAGCGATAACAACGCCTTCGTAGGCTTGAACGCGCTTACGGGAACCTTCAACAACGTTGACGTTCACGATAACCGTGTCGCCCGGAGCGAATTCAGGGATCGTCTTACCAGCGCTCAAACGAGCGATTTCTTCTTGTTCCAACTTTTGGATGAGATTCATTTTATTCTCCAAAACCATCATCATGTGGTCTGCGATCGGACATACCGCGCATTGTCACCACCGATAGGATGGACTTTTTATTAATCAAAAATAATCCGTACTGGACAACCACGCCCAGAGGAAGTTGAGCATTATAGAGTATTTGAAAAAAATTGCTCGATTTTTTTCTTATTTTTTCAGGGGTTGCGTATTTTCTCGCAACCACTTTTCATCACTCTTGGTGAGCTTACCTTCAGCGCGAGCTTTCTCGATCAAATCGGGACGAGTTTTCACTGTCAAATCAAGGCTTTGCTCTCGCGTCCACTTATTGATATTGGCGTGGTGACCGCTCAATAAAACCTCAGGTACTCGCACGTCTTCCCAAACTTCCGGACGCGTATAGTGCGGCGCATCGAGAAGCCCCGTCGAGAACGATTCGTCCAAGTGGCTCAGCTCCTTGATCGCTCCGGGGATCTGACGCACGATCGCATCGATCAACACCATCGCCGGCAATTCCCCGCCCGAGAGCACAAAGTCGCCAATACTCACCGTTTCATCGACATAGTGGTCCAAGAAACGTTGATCGATCCCTTCGTATCGACCGCAAACCATCACCAAATCATCGCCCGAAGCGACCCATTCGCGAACCTTCTCATCGGTCAGGCGCGTGCCGTTCGGCGCAAAACTGATCACTCGACCGCGATTGCCGGACGTACGGATTAAATCCAACGTACGCTTTAAAGGCTCGGCCATCATGACCATGCCCGGGCCGCCACCGAAGGGACGATCGTCGACCGTACGATGGTTATCTTCGGTCACATCACGCGGATTCCAACGCTCGATCGACCAAAGGCCGCGTTTTTTAGCACGCGAAGTGATACCGCTATCGGTAATCGCTGCAAAAATTTCCGGAAATAAGGTAATAACGTCAATACGCATGATCAGCGCTCATCGAGCCACGCTTGAAGGATCGCTTCCAAAATGGCTTCGTTACTTTTCTCAGGATCATCGTCGAAATCCTCCAACGCAAGGATCATGGCATGCAATTCGGTAAAGCGAAGCTTCAACGGATCCAAGTCAGGATTCTCATCGTAGAGCGTTTCGGCGATCTCTTGCGTGTCGGTCCAACGCATCGCTTAGTGTTCCTTGGCGTGATTGCGGGAATACTTCGGGATTTCGACCGTCAAGTCTTCTTCACCGATCACGGCGCGGCAAGACAAACGAGAGAAATCCGTCACACCCCATGCATGATCGAGCATGTCGAGTTCTTCGTCTTCGGGCTCTTCCATAGAATCGAAACCTTCACGGATGATCACGTGACAGGTCGAGCAAGCACCGGAAAACTCACAAGCGTGTTCGATACCGACGCCGTTGGCTAACAAAGCGCGAGCCAACTTCGTACCCGTCTTCGCTTCAAAGGTCTTACCTTCGGGGCAAACCGCTTCGTGCGGCAACACAGTAATCTTAGGCATCGTTATTTCCCTTCCTGATTAAATATCGTCAACATTCTTGCCCGAAAGCGCTTCGGCAATGGCTCGGTCCATACGACGAGCGGCAAAGTCGGCCGTGGCCTCGGTCAATTCTTCTTGCAATTGCTTGATCGGATCGAGTTCGTGCGCCTCAACGGCAGCCATCAAACGAACGATCAAATCACGGATTTTGTCCTCTTCATCCTTCGTTAAAAGGTCGGCGTCGCTCACCAAAGCACTCACCGTGCTTTCGATCAAACGACGGGATTCGACTTCTTGCTCACGAAGCGTACGCAAACGCATGTCTTCTTCAGCGTTACCCGTACCTTCTTGGAGCATGCGGATGATGTCTTCATCGCTCAAGCCGTAAGAAGGCTTCACGGTGATGCTCGCTTCCACACCCGTTTGCATTTCGCGTGCGGACACGGACAACAAACCGTCAGCGTCCACGGCAAACGTCACGCGGATACGGGCGGCACCGGCCACCAAAGCGGGCAAACCTCGAAGCTCGAATCGAGCCAAACTTCGGCAAGCGTCCACGATCTCACGTTCACCTTGAACGACATGGATCGCCATGGCCGTTTGACCGTCCTTGAACGTCGTAAATTCTTGAGCCATCGCCACCGGAATGGCCGTGTTGCGCGGAATGACCTTTTCGACCAAGCCGCCCATGGTTTCAAGACCCAAAGACAACGGGGTCACATCCAAAAGCAACCAATCATCACCACCCGAGTTACCGGCCAACAAGTTGGCTTGCTTGGCAGCACCCACGGCCACCACTTCATCGGGATTGATATTGTCGAGCGGATCAAAGCCCAAATAATCCTTCACGGCTTCACGAACGACA
>JAFNZB010000236.1 GCA_017383055.1 Burkholderiaceae bacterium
AACATCTTCATGCCCATCTTTTCAGCCTTCAAGCCGTAGATACCCGTGCGGACCGTACCGGACGTAGCCATCAAACCGACGCGAGCCTTGTCGCCATACTTGGCTTGGATTTGGTCGAGCATCGTTTGTTGCATATCGATGAACGGCGTCTTCAAGCCACGGAGCAAGCGCGGCAAGAAAGCGTGAGCCGTGTTGCAGGGGATGAGGATGGCGTCGCAACCGTCCTTTTCCAAACGCTTGGCGCAGTTGTACATGGCGAGCGTGGGATCGTTGCCACCGTCCAACAAGCAAGCGGTGCGGTCGGGGATTTGCGGATTTTGTTCGATGACGACCTTGAAGTGTTCTTGGTCGTTGGCAGCAGGCGTTGCCTTCACGATCTTGTCGTAGAGGTCAACCGTGGCGGCCGGGCCCAAGCCGCCGATCAAACCGAGCTTGAAGGGCTTCGGCAAGCGGCACGTGCACGTTTCAAGAGCTGCCTTTGCGAATGCAGCGACGTCACCGTCGGTCATGCCCAAGAGCTTGACTTGGACTTCAACTTGGACTTCACCCAAGAATGCGGCAGCGGCTGCATCCGGAACGAGGATCAAATCGGCGCCCATTTCTGCCAAGAGTTCCGTTTCATTGAAAACGAAGATCTTGCGATCGCTAACTTGGAACGTCGGGTCTTCGGAGTCGCAAACGAATGCGTCTTCCGTCATCAAAACTTCAACACCTTCTTCGGCTTGAGCCAAGAGTTGTTCCTTAAGGGCATTGGCGACGTCGAAGTCGAAACCGGCGATGATACCGATGGTTTTCTTTTGTTCCATTTCGAATTTCCTTGAAAAGTGAATCTTGCGGGCTTTACCGAAAGTCCGTAAGAAAATACTGAATAGATAACTAAATAAGTCTAATACAACGATTCGGTGATTGCTCAAAAAAATCCCCCGAATCTCGCTAAGAAAATTCGGGGGTGCGACCTAAATCAAAGAATGGTCGATTTAGCAAAGGCCCTTCTTGGCTTTCCAAGCGGCAATCGCGGCAGCCATGCGCTCGGGATCGACGAGCAACATCGGGTCAAGCATTTCATCGGCCTCTTCTTGAGTCATAAGTCCCATTTCCAACACGGCTTCCTTCACGGTTAAGCCTTTGTGTTCGGCATAGTGAGCGACCTTCACGCCCAAGGGGTAGCCTTGCGTAGCGGCAACCACCGTCGATAATGCTAAGGAGCTTTCGGCTTCGTAGCGGCACCGTTCGACATTGGCCGTGATGCCGTCGACACAGTTGCGACGCAAGATAAGGAGTTCTTCGCCCACCAGTTGCATGCTTTCGAAAAGGCACTTGAAGAACGTAGCGTCCCAAACGTTCAAATCAAGTTCGCCTTCGTCGTAGGCCATGGCGATGGCGACGTCATTGCCGACGACTTGGTGAGCGATTTGGATCACCATTTCCGGTACGGTCGGATTGATTTTGCCCGGCATGATCGAGCTTCCAGGGCTCAATGCCGGAAGACCGATTTCCATGAAGCCCGCACGCGGACCGGAGCTCATCAAACGAAGGTCCTTACAAATCTTCGAGAGGCTCGTCGCCACTTCTTTGATCACGCCAGAGACCGTCACGAAGAAGTCACCGTTTTGGAAACCGTCGAAGATGTCATCCATCGGACGAACGTCTTCATTAAGGTCGGCACTGATGTGACGATAGAACGCATCCATGTAGCCGCTTGCAGCACCCAAACCCGTACCGATGGCGCTACCGCCCATGATGAGTTCGAAGCAACCCGGACGCAAAGCACGAAGCTTGAGGGCCAAGCGTTTCATGAGC
>JAFNZB010000237.1 GCA_017383055.1 Burkholderiaceae bacterium
AAAGCTTTATCACCCACACGGGCTTCGCAACGTTTTTCATCCATTTCTAAAGCTCCACAACGAATGAGCGGCTCTTTTTCTGGTTTCGGTACGGTCGCCAAGCGTTGAGTGCGGCGCAAGACCGCATTGATGCGAGCGGTGAGTTCTCGGGGCATGAAGGGTTTGACGATGTAGTCGTCGGCACCGGCATTCAAGCCATTGACGCGATCGGATTCGCTGCCGCGAGCGGTGAGCATGATGACGGGGAGAAAGGCCGTGGTCGGTTCGGCTCGCAATTCTTCGAGCCAATCGATGCCGCTTTTATCGGGCAGCATGTAGTCGAGGAGAATGAGCGACGGCTGCTTTTCATCAACGAGTGCTTGCGCTTTCTGCGTGTTTTCACAACCCATGACCTTAAAGCCGGCACTGACGCAGGCAAAAGCGATTAATTCGCGAATCGAGGTCTCGTCTTCGACGATCAAAATGTAGTCGTCATGCATAAAAAATCCCGTTAATCCAATCTGTTTTTTCACTCCAATAATAACGAATTTGTTGCGCTTCTAAGTCAAGAGGCAGCAAAAAAAGAGCCTTTTTGCATCGCGACAAAAAGGCTCAAAAACGAGGGATTTTTTTAGAAGAACGTGACCGGCACGGGACCGCGGTTGGGGATGCGATAAGCATCGACCGTCTTACGACCGAAGCAAAGGGCACACCAAGCGACTTCGCCTTCTTTTAAACCCAACCAGTCGCGAAGCAGATCGCTTTCGGCGGCCTTGGTGGCGTAGCCTGCGAAGCAGCAACCGATTTGATGGGCTTCACAAGCCAAGTTGAAGTACGTGAGCGCAATGCCCGTATCGACCGGACCCCAAACGGCTTTAGCCGGACCGACGCAGTACGCAACGTGCGGAGCTCCGCGCAGGATGACATCCTTGCCCCCACGGTAGCGCTCGAGGATCGAGTCGATCGCGTAGCGTTTGGAATAAACGGGGTGGGTGCGGCAGACCGTGTCGAACCACGTGGCGATCACGTCAGCCAATTCTTTGGTCTTTTGCGGATCTTCGATCACAATCCAACGAAGCGTGCGGTTGTTGCCGCCCGAAGGGGCGTAATTGGCCGTTTCCAAAATGTCGACCAAGGTGTCATGATCGACCGGACGAGGATCGTATTGACGATAGGAGCGACGCGATTTCAAAAAGTCGAGTGCTAGTTTCGTATCCATGCCGTTCATGGGAAGTGCATCGGCCAACGCCACGTCCGTATTGAACGTTTGCATACTGGCTTTCGTCGGACAGTAGGCAACGCATTGACCGCAATTGTTGCAACGAGCAGCCAATTCTTCAGGCATGACGGGGCGGTCATTTTCCATGCGCAATAAGCCTTTCGGGCAGGCTTTCACGCATGAACCGCAACCGATGCAAGTGAGGAGATCAAAGGAAAATTTCGACATGGCGTTTTCTCCCACAGTAATCTTTTTTCTAGTCTACGCCATTTGCTAAATAGATTCGTTTAGGAAAACGCTAACTCGTGTTACGCAATGTGCAAAAAAGGATTAGTATGGATGGCTGTCAAATCCATTATTTCTCAGGGACAAAAAACATGTTGCGTTTAGCTTGTGATTACCAAGAAGGTTGTCATCCGAAGATCCTCGAACGAATGGTCGCCACCAATATGGAAAGCACGGCCGGTTACGGGATGGATCCGTATTGTGAATCCGCTCGTGAAAAGATCAAAGCCGCATGTGGCAATCCGGATGCCGTCGTGCATTTGTTGGTGGGTGGCACGCAAACCAACGCTACGGTCATCCGTTCCATCCTTCGCCCCTGTGAAGGCGTCGTGTCCGTTACGACCGGTCATATCAACGGTCATGAAGCCGGTGCCATCGAATTAGGTGGTCATAAGGTCCTCACGATTCCGCATGTTGACGGTAAGATGGTCGCAGCAGACCTTCGTCGCTATTTGGAAAACGTCTATAAAGATGCCGCTTGGCAACATGGCGTGATTCCGGGCATGGTCTATGTTTCTCAAGCCACGGAAACGGGTTCCGTTTACACGTTGGCCGAGTTGACAGCGATCAGTGAAGTTTGCCGTGAGTACAAGTTGCCTTTGTTCTTGGACGGCGCACGTTTGGGTTATGCCTTGATGAGCGAAGGCTCCGACATGACGCTTGAAGACATCGCTCGTTTGTGTGACGTCTTCTACATCGGTGGCACCAAGGTGGGTGCTCTCTTGGGCGAAGCCGTGGTGTTCAGCAATGCCGCTTTGGCTAAGCATTTCTTTACGATCATGAAGCAAGGCGGTGCCGTGTTGGCCAAGGGTCGTTTGCTCGGTCTTCAATTCGATACGCTCTTTACCGACAATCTCTACATGGAGATCAGCCGTCATGCGATCGATATGGCCATGAAGTTAAAGCACGGTTTGAAGGCTAAGGGTTATACGTTCTTCACTGATAGTCCCTCGAATCAACAATTCATCGTGTTGGAAAATGAAAAGATGCGCGAATTGGCCAAGCACGTTGCCTTTACGCAATGGGCCTTGGTCGATGACGATCACACGGCGATTCGTCTTTGCACGAGTTGGGCCACGACCGAAGAAACGAT